>JADYZI010000103.1 GCA_020853255.1 Acidobacteriota bacterium | reverse complement strand
GTCACCGCCTGGCCGGCCGGTTTCGGTTTGGCGTCCGCACCGGTCGGGTCAGTGTGAGAATAGTATTCATAGATCGAACCGTTCGAATAATCCCGCTGAAGCGAGCGGCCGAACGGCGTGTAATATCTCGCGGTCGTAAGCGTGAGTCCGGTGCTGTAAGGCAGCGGAAAAACACGCTGGACAAGGCCCTTGCCGAAGCTTTCAGTCCCAAGAATGACTCCGCGGTGATAATCCTGAATCGCTCCGGCAACGATCTCAGAAGCCGAGGCTGAACCGCCGTTTATCATGACAACAAGCGGAAGATCATATGTTTTACCGCCCGATGTGCGCAGTTCCTCCGTATTCGCATAGCGCGAACGGCCCTTTACCGATACGACCGTCCGGTCAGCCGGAATGAAACGGCTCACGACCTCAACAGCCTGCGGCAGCAGGCCGCCCGGATTGTTGCGCAGATCAAGAATGAGGCTTTTCATTCCCTGCTTTTGCAGGGCGGCTACAGCTTCGTCCAGTTCCGCCGAGGTCGTCTCCTGAAATCCGCCGACCAACCCGACATAGCCGACCCCATTCGGCAGCATAAAATAATTGCGGATCGACGGAAGCGGCACGCCGCCGCGAACTATGTTGAATTCAAGCGGTTGGGCCACGCCGGCGCGCTCGACCTTCAGCTTGACGGTAGTTCCGCGATCGCCGCGGACGTTGCTCGAAACCTCGGAACTCGTCCACTCGGTCGCGTCCTTGCCGTCAACCGACAGGAACTTGTCGCCGTAACGCAGCCCGGCCTTGTCGGCGGGTGTCTCCGGGACCACAGACTGAATGTAAACGCCGTCACGATGCTGCAATATCGAAACGCCGATCCCGTAGAATTTCGACGCCTGTTCCTCGTACAGCTTTTTGAACTCTTCGTTGGTAAAAAATGCCGAATGCGGGTCAAGCGTCCAAAGCATGCTTTGAATGGACGTATCGGTTATCTTTTCGTGATCGACCTTCCCAGCATAATTTTTATCTATAATGTCCAGGGCCTCGCGATAATCGCTGACAACACGCGCGGCTGTCATCTCCGTGCTCGCCGAAATAGGCGACAACCGGCCAAATACACCGCCGACGATCGCTCCGGCAACCACCAACACAACCGCACCAATAAGAAACTTTTTCTCCATTACGAGATCTCCCGCACAATATACGAATATATCACAAGATTAGTTGTAGAAACGCGGGACACGGTTGTAGAACGATGATCCGACGCGGCGATTTCAAGGAGGATGTCTGAAAACTTTAACTTCCTCCAGAGTAGGAGCAATTTGAACGCGAATCAGGCGGATCAGGCGGATCGATCCGTAAAATACGCTCAATTCCGCATGATCCGCGTTCAAAAATACCCTGCTGCCTCAGACTTTTAGTCTTTTCAGACACCCTCGTTTTTCGTTTTCGAGTTTTTCATTCTGGTTCCGCGGCTTTCGTGGCAGCGACGTGGAACCTAACCACGAAGCGGCCGAAACGAGGATACGATAGATGCACAAAGCACTGGCGACTATTCGCGGAAACGGCCAAGGTTGGGCCAGGTTGACTCTTGTATAGCTATTCAATGCCCAGACGTATTTACTTTTTACCTGCAACACCTTAACATCTTGCTTTTGCCCGATGAAGCCCCAAATTTCCATCATTGTGCCCGCGTATGAAGAGGAAGAACGCCTTGGCGATTCCTTGCGTAAGATACTTACGCATACAGGGAGCGGTGAAATGTCCGTGGAGATCATCGTCGTCGATGACGGCTCGCGTGACGCGACAGCCGATGTTGCGCGGGGCGTGTTTGCCGAATTTCCGGCCGCGGCCGCTCGGGTCATTCGCTACGAAACCAATCGCGGCAAGGGTTTTGCGGTGAAGACCGGCCTCCTTGCCGCCGAAGGCAAGATCGCGCTTTTCAGCGATGCCGATCTTTCAACGCCGATCGGAGAGATGCGCAAGCTGATCGATCCGATCGCCGCCGGCGAATTTGACCTTACGTTCGGCTCGCGTGCTCTCGACCGAAGCCTGATCGGTACGCACCAGCCGTGGCGGCGGGAACAGGGCGGAAAGGTGTTCAACCTGGTCGTTCGTCTGATGACCGGAATGCCGTTTTGGGACACGCAATGCGGATTCAAGGCGTTCAATCTTGCCAAATTCCGGCCGCTGCTCGACGTGATGAAGATCGACCGCTTTGGATTTGACGTCGAATTTCTTTATGTTGCCCGCCTTCACGGACTGCGGCTAAAGGAGATTCCGGTCCGCTGGAACAACGACGAACGCAGCAAAGTAAGCGTAGTCCGCGACAGCCTGAGAATGTTCGACGAGGTTCGGCAGATCCGCAGGAATGCCAGAAATGGAATCTATGCAACTACCGGTGATTAGACGTATAATATCGTTATGAATTGGGAAGATAGAATAGTTTCCGACCCCAAAGTTTTGCTCGGTAAGCCTACAATAAAGGGAACGAGACTTTCAGTTGCTTTTATTCTTGAACGTTTGGCGGATGGTTGGACTGAAAAAATGCTTTATGACAACTATCCGCGCCTATCGCCGTCTGACCTCCAGGCGATTTTCGCCTACGCTTCGGACCAAATGAAAAAAGATTTCGCGTTCAAGAAAAAGAATCATCATTAAATGTTGCTCCTGCTTATTTCCGCATAAAGAAATTCAAACCGGAAGTGCCGGCGAACTTGATTTTGTTTCGTCTCAACGAGGTGGGTACAATCTTTGAGGGTTTGTTTACAGTTCTAACCAGAAAGTTGATCAGGCAAAGAAATCTGTGACCGCAAAGCTTAATGTAAACATCGACCACGTCGCAACGATCCGCGAGGCCCGAAAGACGATCGAGCCGTCGATCATAACAGCCGCCGTGATATGCGAACAGGCGGGTGCGGACGGCATCACCGTGCATCTTCGCGGCGACCGAAGGCATATACAGGACCGCGACATCGAACTGCTTCGCGACGTGGTGACGACATACCTGAACGTCGAGATGGCCGCCACCGACGAGATGGTCGCGATCGCGTTGCGGACAAAACCGGACGCCGTCTCGCTTGTGCCCGAAAGCCCGAACGAAGTTACGACCGAAGGCGGATTGGATGTTGTCGAAAATTTCGAGACTGTAAATTCAGCTGTTGAAGCGCTGAAAGAGGCAGGAGTATTCGTCAGCATCTTCATCGATCCCGACGCGGCCCAGATAGACGCCGCAAAACGTGCCGGAGCTCAGCAGATCGAGCTCTGCACCGCCGAATACGCCGAACTCACTATCTCATCGCGCGCCGCCCATGGCGAAGGAGCCCAAAAGGCCGCAGCGGAAGTCTCACGCATCGCCGCCGCCGCGGTTCACGCTCAGTCGCTCGGGTTGATCGTTGCCGCGGGCCACGGCCTCACGTACCGAAACGTTGCCGCTCTTGCCGCGATTCCCGAAATTACCGAATTCAACATCGGCCACAATATCATTTCACGTGCTGTTTTTGTGGGCTTAAATCAGGCAGTCCAGGAAATGATCAATGCGATCGCATAACAAGATACGGGAACAATTTCCAGTCTCCGGCCTCTAGAAAATATGATGTTGCGGGATGGCAGGAGACGAGACCGCGAACAAAACCACATCGATCACCGTGTCCAATCCTGCACTGTCAGATTTGGTATCTGTTCAAAATCGGCAAGGTTTCGAGAGATCAGAATGGCATTGTTAGCGATGGCGATAGCCGCGATCTTTAGGTCCATCGTGCCAACGCGGATCCGTTCTGATCTGAGTTTGTGATACAGGGTCGCGGCGGACTCGGTAAAGTCTAAGACCCGAGTAGTTCGGTAGCTTTCAAGAAATTTATGCAGGCGGCCATACGCAAAAACTTGCTCGTCCAGGGATTTGCAGCGAGCTATGTAGGAAAGCCACCCGCGCATCTGTTCTTCGAAGGTGATTATCGCTGTAAAAAGTTCATCGGGTTCGAATTCGCTTAACGAATTTCTCAACTGGGAAGATTGAAGGTTCTGTTCACGATCGAGCAGGCTAAGGCAATCTGTATCGAGAATTATCATCAGAACCTATTCCTGATCGTAATCTTCGCGCTGGGATTTCCGCCATTCGCGCCCTAATCGCATAGCCTCTTCATGAGCTGGGTCATTGGCAAAAATCCCGATCCGTTGTTTCCACCATGGCACCTTGTCACGCTCGATTTTCTCGAATTTTGATTTCAAAGCCTCAAGTTCATGCTCAAGGGCGGTAATTCGCAATTCCATTTCTGAATGAGACATATCTTTAACCTCGCATCATCTATGACAGGGGGAATTATACAACAATATGGTCAACCAAGAACGGCTTTCAGTGCCTTGCCCGTATAGGATCTTCTAACGGCCGCCACTTCCTCCGGCGTTCCCGTGGCGACGACTCTGCCGCCGCCTGATCCGCCTTCGGGGCCGAGGTCGATGATGTAGTCGGCGCTCTTGATGACGTCGAGGTTGTGTTCGATGACGATGACGGTGTTGCCGGTATCGACAAGGCGTTGGAGGACTTCGAGCAGCTTGTGAACGTCGGCGAAATGGAGGCCAGTTGTCGGTTCGTCGAGGATATAGATCGTTTTGCCGGTGGCTCGTTTAGATAGTTCTTTCGCCAGTTTTATCCGCTGTGCCTCGCCGCCGCTCAAGGTGGTGGACGACTGTCCGATCTGCACGTAACCGAGTCCAACATCAAGCAGCGTCTGGAGCTTTTGCTTTATCGCGGGAATATTCTCAAGCAGCGGAAACGCGTCTTCGATCGTGGTTGCGAGCATATCCGCGATCGACAGGCCTTTATATTTAACCGCCAGCGTTTCGCGATTATAACGCTTGCCGCGGCACACGTCGCAGGTGACGTAAACATCCGGCAGAAAATTCATCTCAAAACGCTTCAGCCCGTCACCTTCGCACGCCTCGCAGCGGCCGCCTTTTACGTTGAACGAGAACCGCCCGGCCTTATAACCGCGAACTCGCGATTCCGGCAGCATGGCATAAAGCTCGCGAAGCGGCGTAAATAATCCGGTATAAGTTGCGGGATTCGAACGCGGTGTGCGGCCGATCGGAGATTGGTCGATCTCTATCACCTTGTCCACAAGATCGAGGCCTTCGATCGTGTCGTGGGCCAGCGGTTCCATCGGCGATTTGTAAACATGCCGATAAAGCGCCGGATACAGAATGTCCTCGACCAGCGTCGATTTGCCTGAACCCGAAACGCCGGTAACCACCGTAAGAACACCGATCGGAAACTCGGCGTCAATGTTGCGAAGATTGTGCGCCCGCGCGCCTTTTACCTTTAGCCGATGGCCGTTCGGCAGCCGCCGCACCTCGGGCACTTCGATCTTCAGCTTGCCGGACATGTATTGTCCCGTCAGCGAACCCGGATCTTTTTCAATTACCTTCGGCGGTC
>JADYZI010000102.1 GCA_020853255.1 Acidobacteriota bacterium | reverse complement strand
TTTTCCAATCAACAGAACCGACAGAATGGAGACGACCGCGGCGGTTGTCCAGGCCGTCAGATTAAAGACCAGCGAGTTCTTGTATTTGCCCATTATTTCCTCGTTGCTTGCGAGGATGACGATGGCGGCGAGAATGATCGGCAGCAGCAGGCCGTTAACGCATTGCGTCAGGAGCAGGAGTTTGATCTGCGGAATGCCGGGGATCAAGGCGACAAAGCAGCCGATCACGATGAGGCCGGTAAAAATGCCGAGAAAGATCGGTGCTTCGCGAAACGACCGCGAAATGCCTTTTTCAAACCCGAGCGCTTCGCTGACGGAATACGCCGTCGAAAGCGGCAGCACGCCCATCGCCAGCATGGCCGCGCCCAGCAATCCGACGGCGAAAAGATACTTTGCGTACTGCCCGGCGATCGGCGCGAGCGATTCGGCGGCCGTCCGCGCCGAATCCACTTCAAAAACGCCGTGAACATGCAGCGTTGCGGCCGTGGCGATCATAATACACGCGGCGATCGTGTTCGCGAACAGCGTTCCCGAGACCGCATCCACACGGGCGATCGTCAGGTCGTCGGTGTCGGTGCCTTTTTCGACCACGGCCGATTGGGCATAGACCTGCATGAACGGCGTGATGGTGGTGCCGATCAGCGCCATGGTCGTAAAAAGATAGCCGGAGGTAAATTCGAACTGCGGTTCGACAAAACCGGCCGCGGCCTGGCCCCAATCCGGCCGGGCGAGAAACGCCGCCAGCACGTATGCAAAGAAAACCAGCGACATCACCAGAAAGACGCGTTCGACACGCCGCTGCGAACCTTTTACGACCAGCCACCAGATAAACGCTGCCGCCGCAGGGACCGAGGCCCAACGCGGCACGCCCATCAACTCCGAAGCCTGAGCGATGCCCACAAATTCTGAGATGATGACGCCCGTATTTGCGATCAGCAGGGCGAGCATCACAAGTGCCGTCCACCTGACGCCGAATTGTTCGCGTATCAGATCTGCCAGACCCTGGCCCGTGACCACGCCCATCCGAACACACATTTCCTGTACGACGATCAGGCTGATCGTCATCGGAATAAATGTCCATAGAAGGGAATAACCGTAGGTGGCCCCGGCGCTTGAATAAGTGGCAATGCCGCTGGCGTCGTTGCCGGCGTTCGCCGCGATCAGTCCCGGCCCGAGGATCGCAAGGTAGGCAAACAAACGATAATCGGACAACCGCCGCCCTTCGCGCGAATACATTCCGCGCGCTTCCCGAACCAACCTTTTTGGGGCAAGCCGTGAAAAAAGCATCTCATTCTACTATCGCCGTCTGACATCGTCTTTGCCGCCCGCCGCCGTTGGCTCAAATCGCCCGGCCCACAAAAAAACCGCAGGTGCACGTCGATATTATCCGTTTTGCCCCCAATGTAAAAGCCGCCCGCCAGCGCCCGAACCAAAAACCGCGCGAAAACTACGGCCGCGTGGAGAATATCCCTCGCGGCCGCAGTTTTGGGGCACACTTCCCACCGGTCGTGTTTTCCGCAGCCACTACAATGGAGTAAAGTCAACGTTCGCGACCGCGTCGAGGACCTGGACAACCCGCTGCTGGAACTGAAAGCGCTTCGATCTCGGTGCAACCGTATATGTTCGCCCGGTTTCTACCTCATCGAACACGAAATATCCGAATGGGCTGGTGAGAGTCGTTCGCACGTTGTTCTCGCTGTCAACCAGCCGAACCGTAACTCGTGCTAGTCCGCGGCCGTTCGACGAGACCACGCGGCCCGACAAGTCGACCATCCCCGAATCGTCATCCGTAATGGTGCCTACGCCCTGTCCATCGGAGACCACGGCGTTCCCGGCAATGCTCACGATATCGAGCGTGAACTCCTCGTCCGGTTCGTCTCCCGGATCCGCGATCAGCGGCACAATGACGTCGCGCGTGACCGTACCGGCCGGGAATACCACGTCCAGATCATCGACAGAGGTAAAATCGGTCCCTTCGGTCGCGGTCAGGCTGTTGGTGCTTACCCTTACAGTCACGGGCTGATCGCTTGCGGCCGACAGCGAGATCGTGAAAACGATATTGTTTGCGGAACCGCTTGTTCGCTTTGTGTTGCGGCCCGGCGGGTTTCCTTCGCCTCCGGTGGCGTCACCGATGCCCACGCCTGCCGCCCCGCCAGTGATCTCAAGGTTTGCATTGTTGATGTCAAAGAATATGTTCCCGACCGCCTCGACCTTTATACGGGCGGCGGTGGTCGCGATGTTGGGAACCGTGATCGCCTCGCTGCCGTCATTCGCCGTGCTTGCGATAAGCACGGTTGGGAAGGTCTGCCCGCCGTCGATCGAAAGCGAGATTTTGACATTCGCGGCACTGATCGGCGCCGCGTCCGTACCGACCACATCCCATGTCACGGTGGCAGTCGAACCGGCGGCCAACTGGCCCGCTGTATTTTGTGATGTGACCTGGAAAGGCCCGGCCGTATTGACGACGGTCACTGTCGTTCCGGCATCGGCGATGCCGCCGCGGCGGTCGCGTACCGAAACCCGAAAGTTCATCGTTCTGGCGACCGAGGGCAGACGTTCACCGATTACGCATGTCACCGAGGCTTCACATACAGCACCCGAGGCCCCGCTTGGATGGGTTCCCGTGTATGTAAACCCGGGATTATTACTTCCGGCCGGTTCGTTCGTCGCCGGATTAAGGATAAACGGCAGGCTTGGGAATGTCCTGGACGGGCTCGATACAGGTGAGTAGGCCCTGAACAGCGGCCGCAAAACACCGTCTGCATCATCGTCATAGGTGCCCGCGGGTGTGCCTATTGCACCGCTTGCCGATGGTGCAAGGTCGTATTCTTCCCAGGAGTACCGAAGGTTCGTCACGTCCGCCGCATCGCCGTCGTTTCCCGTAGCAGTAAGAGTAAATGGAGTCAGTTTCGGGATCGTGTACGCCGGCCCGGCATCTACGGTCGGAATGTTGTTCGTACCTGACGGCACACCGCAGCTTCCGCCGCCGCCGGCATCCTGAAGATAACTGGTCATCTCGGTCAGGCTGCGAATGTGGAATGACGGTATGCTTATATCGACGTATTGCTGCAGATTGCGGGCGTTGCAAATGCCTACGTAAGACATGATCGTCGAGCCGCTTCCCACTTCATATGCATTCTCCGCCGAACGGGTAGTGCAGGCGCCGCTTGGGTCAGCGTTGTTGTCGCTGTGGCTGGCGCCGACTTGGTGGCCGACCTCATGGGCAACGTAATCGACGGTGAAAGGATCGCCATAAAACCCCGCACGCGCCGAATAACCCTCGCCCTTTGCGTTATCCGTGCAGACCGATGGCGAGGACGCCACGCCGCCGCCGCCGGTGCCGAAAAGGTGGCCGAGATCAAAGTTCGGCGTGCCTATGCGCGATGACAAGGTGCTGTGATTGAGCGTCAATTGGGCGGTCGAGTCCGTGTTGTCGTACGGATCGGTGGCCGGATCGTCGAAGATGACATTTGCACCGGCGTTGTCGATCGGCGGATTGACCAACTGCAGCGAAACCGCCAGTTCATGCCGGAATATGCCGTCCAGACGGTTGATCGAAGTTGTTATGGCGGCAAGGGCCGAAGTACGGATCGCCGCGGGGTCAGTGGAGGTCGTCGTTCCGCGTGCCCATTCGCCGGTTGTCGCGACCGCTATCCTGTACGTGCGGATATTGGCGCCCATCGAATAGGACGGACTCATCGATCGCGCGTCAAAGTTAAAGCCGCTCGTATCTTCCAGCCAAAAAAGCCCGCTGCCAACCTTGCACGAAAAAGTTTCGCTCGGCGGAGCGCCGTATTCGTGCCGAAAATAAACGATGTAGTTCTCGGTATCGTTCTCCTGGTACGGATCGATGTAAACGGTTCCTTCCGGCGTAAAAACATATCCGTGAAACCCTTTGCTTGTCCAATCGAACTGGCCCGTCGATCCGTCATCGGCGGTACCGCGGAATGTTTTCCAATCGGGAAACGCGTCCGCGAGATGTTTGGCAAGAATGTTCGTCCGCTCTATCTTGAACCGCGCGGTTTTGCGGTTCGGCATCGGAACCTCGAACCATGCATCAACCATTCCCTTATTCGCGTCAAGCTCATCGGGCGTTCTTGCCAATGTCTCACCGAGAGCGGTCCGATCAAGCTTAACTATCCGCAGCTTCCGCGGCAGAAGTTTTCGCTCGCCCTTATGCGCGATCTGCGCGTTGTCGGCTGTCCGCCAAACGCCGAATTTATCCTGGGCGAGAACAGATGAACTCAATACCGCAATAGCGGCGGCAAAAATCATTAGGTTCTTTTTCATATATGTTGGGTGGACGTCTGAAAGCTATTTACCTGCTCCGGAATAGAGGCAATTTGAACGCGGATCATACGGATCGAACGGATCAAAACGGATAGATCCGTAAGATCCGCTCCGGTTCAGCCTGATCCGCGTTCAAAAATGCATTGATGCCTCAGCCTTTTGGTCATTTCAAACACCCTCGTGTACGAGAGCAGCGATTCAGATGTCCACCTAAAATTGAAAACGACAAAACAGCATAAAACGGGTCAACATTATGACCGGTCAGCGCTAAAAAAATTTCGATCCCGTGAGATCTAACCGCGAACCGGCCGCACGTCATCGGCCGAGCCGCAAAACCGCGCAAGAAAACGGCCGCGTGGAGAATATCCCTCGCGGCCGCAGTTTGGATTATTGTCCGCCGGTCCGGCGAACTAATCGGAAGGCTGTGTAGCGGTGGAAACGACGGCGGAGTACTGCCCGACGGGCGAATTCCTTTCGACATAGCGGGCACGCAACTGAACGGCACGCGGAAGGTTTTCGGGATTGTTCGGGATGACAAGCGTGGCGGGCGAGCTCTGAAACTGTCCGGCGCTGACCCATGTATCCGAATTGTCCAGCTTTGTCTCGATCACAACACCGACCGAGAAACCACGAACGAACTTTACCTGCACCACCGAGCCCGGCAGCGACACGGCCTTCAACGTCGGCTGCATGTCGTCCGGTGCCGGACGCACCGTCGTGGCCGGAAGAATCCCAAGCAGCGCGCCGGGCAGTTTCACGCTGGCCCTGGCCAGTTTCACGCTGGCGCCGGACAGTTTCACGCTGGCGCTGGGCAGATCGGTGGTGAGGGCGGTTGATATTTGGTTTCGATTAGGGGAAATATATCCACACTTACACTTCGCCGAGCTTCGGCCTGCATCTACCACAAACCAAAGAACGCAATTTAAGGAGGATCTCCTATAGCATCGCTCCGTCCCGGTATGGCCGAAGAGCGCCAGACGCTCTTGGTTCGTGTAGGCCTGTTCGCGGCTGTCGTCCTGATAACGCTCGGTATCTTCGCCTCAAACAACTGGTTCCCGCGTACCGATGCGTTCAGCGGCAAACGATATGGCTGGTTCGGCACGGAAACCGCGCCTGTCTTGCCCTCGCCGACCCCGCAGCTCAGCCGCGAATACGTGTACGCCGGATCGCGTCTTCTCGCGGTCGAAGACGCCAACGCCTCCGCCGCTCCGCCCGCCGACCTCGCCGTTTGGCGGCCGTCGAACGGAACGTGGTACGTGCTTGGCGGCCCCGGTTCGCAGCAGACGTTTCAGTCGTGGGGCCAGAACGGCGACACGCCCATACCCGGCGACTTCGACGGTGACGGAAAGACTGATTTCTCCGTCTTTCGCCCCGGAACAGGCACGTGCCCCTGTGCGGCCACGTGGTACATCATAAACAGCGGCAACGGCAGCTGGTCCAGCTTCCAATACGCGATGAACGGCGACCTGCCGGCCCAGGCCGATTACGACGGCGACGGCCGCACCGACCCGGCAGTTTATCGCCCTCCGACCGGCGGAGCACCATACGGCGTCTGGTACATCCAGGGCACGAGCGCCGGATATTACTTCCAGTCGTGGGGAGAGGCCGGCGACATCCCCGCCTCGGCCGACTACGACGGCGACGGCCGTGCGGATATCGGCGTCTTCCGCCCGTCGAACCGTACCTTCTATTCCATCCACAGCTCGAACAGCAACATAGTCAATTACGCAACCGGCCTGGCTGCGGGTACGTACGACTGGCAAACCGTTTCTTCCGATTACGACGGCGACGGCCGCGCCGATCATGCCGTCTACGACCAGACAACCGCCAACTGGTATATCAAACCAAGCTCCGGCGCCATGACAGCCGTCGGCACCCCTTCAAGCACAACAAGCGGCGGCTTCGGCCTGTTCCAATGGGGAGCCGCCGGCGACATTGCCGTCCAAAATGACTACGACGGCGACGCGAAAACCGATCTGTCGGTCTGGACACCTTCCGGCACAAACGCAGGCCGCTGGCATATAAAAAACTCCAGCACCGGCTCAACCCGAAACCAAACCTGGGGCATCACCGGCGACATCCCCGTCCCCGCGTTTTTTAGGAGATAAGATCATGCAAAAGAACATCATCATAAAATGCCTCGTCGCAGGGATCTTTATCTCGCTTGTTGCTGTCGCCGCATTGGCGCAGGAGAAGACCGCAATGTCGGCCGACCAGACGCTGAGGTCGAACGCTCGGGTCAATCCATCGACACTCGGTATGGAGTTGAGCATACCGCTGGCCGCGTATCCGGGCCGGGGGCCGGGGGCGTCGGTAAGCCTGTCGTACTCATCGAAGCTCTGGCGGTTGGCCGATGCGGGCATCCACCAACCGGTGAACAGCCCGCAGTGTATTACGCTGGGAATTCCGCAGTACGGCGAATTGTCGGCGGCGGGTTGGACGACCAATGCCGCAGTGCCTTATGTCGAATACGTCGGCCGCGAGAATATTTATAGGGCGGACGGACACCCGATGACCGTTCCGACGCCGGGATGCGACCAACAATGGTCGAACGCGGGCGGCTATTACATCCGCAGGATCATCGTGCATCTGCCCGGCGGCGAGAGTCACGAACTTCGGGCCGATGATAATGGAGTGGCGTTCCAGCCTGGGAACCAGAATGATCCGTTCTGGCCGACGAATCAGGCGAACTGGAACACGACATATTACGCGGCGGACGGCTCGAACCTGAAGTACGTTGAGGACTCGACCACCGGGACTTACAGGCTGCTGCTGACGGACGGCGGCCTCATTGATTTTGGCGGCTCGCTCGAAACGCTGAACACGTTCGACATCAGCCGGACCATCCGAAGGGCGACGACGCTCAAGGACAAACACGGCAATTCGATAACGTATCACGCCCCGGACGCGAACCACCCGAACGGATACCAGACGGACACGCTTGGGCGCGAGATCGCGACTCCCATCGGTTTGGAGCCACCGGCAGACCCTACGCCTTCCGCAAGCCCGCATGCCTATTCGGTCCCGGGGTTTGGTACGGGGAACCTGACTTACTATCTGCACTGGAAGCGCCTGAAGGGTGCAACGGCCGCCGAAAGCGCCTTGACCACCTTTTCTGATACGCTATGCTACAAGGCCGGCGCTATGCCGGGCGAACCGCCGCCGCAGGCATGCCGGTTGTTTGGTGATACGTCCCAGGACGGAAAGCACTTTTGGTCGGTCTCGCCGGTCGGGGATGGCGACTTCAATCCTGTGGTGCTGGCACGGATCGATCTGCCGAACGGGGCGAGTTACAAGTTCGGGTACGACATCTACGGGCGGATCAACAGGATCGACTATCCGACCGGGGCAAGCGAGACGTTCACTTATTCGGCGGTCGAAATGCTGAAGCGGATGGACCATGCGTCTGATGCGTATTACAAGGAGGCGAACTTTGGCGTGACCCACCGCGAAGTGCTGGAATCGACCGGGGCGACGCCCGCTGCGTGGGACTATAGCGCGGTTCGCGTCCAGAGCTGGCCATATGTTTACAAGGTGCGCACGGTGAATCCGGACGGAACAAAGGCGGAACGCTATCTCGCACCCAGCGACGAAGCGGCAACATTTGGCTATGACACGCCGCTTGCCGGGATGGTCTACGAAGAGAGGTCGTACACCTCGGCCCAGACAGACACGCTGCTTGCGAAAACGCTGACCACATGGGAGCAGACGAGTTTCTCAGCCCTTGCGGGTAATGTCAGGTGGCATCCGCGGGTGACGAAGGTTGAGACGATAGTTTACGACACGGCGACGGGCGGTTATCTTTCGAGCACGACAGCGACCGGCTACGTGGGCACGCTCTCGCAGATAACTGATGCCGTTAAGCCGAACCTTGTGTCGCAGTATGGATACTCGACCGTGATCGGCACGCTCGGGCCGCTGGAGAAGACAGTTGAGACGAGTTATCGGACGGACACGGCATTTTTGGATCGGAATATGCGGAGTTTGCCGGATGTAGTTGTGACAAAGGACGCGGGCGGAATTGTTAGGGCGAAGTCGCAGATGTTTTATGATGACGCTGGTTGTGGCATCTCCGGCGTTTACGGCCTGCCGACGCGGACTCGGGGTTGGCACGATATTGCGAGCGACCTTTACATCGAGACAAAAGCGAAGTATGACATCTACGGCAATGTCATCGAATCGACGGACGGACGCGGGAATATTACGCAGACGGAATATTCTTCGGCTTACGGCTACGCGTATCCGACAAAGGTGACGACGCCGGTGCCGGACAGTTCGGGTGTAAATGGTTCGAGCACGGCTTTGACGACGCTGATGGCATACGACCTGACAACCGGCCTCCCGACATCGACGACCGATGCGAACGGCCAGACGACGACGATGAGCTACGCCGACCCGGTGACGGGTGTGATCGATCCTTTGTATCGTATCCGCAAGGTCACCGCTCCGAATGGGCATCAGACGATCACCGAATACGGCATCCCGGACGCGTCCGGCCAACTTCCGGCGTCGCAGAGGTTCGTAAAGGTTCGCTCGCAGATCGACGAATCGAAATGGAGTGAGGGATTGACGTGGTTCGACGGCCTGGGCCGGGCGTGGAAATCGGAAGAAGTAAATTCGCAGGGAAATATCTTTGTCGAGAAGGAGTTCGATGCGGAAGGGCGCGTGAAGCGCGTTACAAATCCGTTCCGGACGGGCGAAACGAAGTACTGGACGACGAATGTCTATGATGAGGCCAGTCGTGTAAAGCAGGTCACTCTGCAGGATGGCGCTACGGTCAAGACGGACTATGGTGTATCTACAACCGCGCCGATCGGCGTGACGAAACAGATCACCGATCAGGCCGGGAAGAAGCGGAAAGGGATCACGGATGAGCTTGGCAGGATGATTCGGGTGATCGAAGATCCGACGGGGCAGAATCTCGCGACGGACTATGTCTTTGACACCCTCGGCAATTTGAGAAAGACGACACAAGGCGTACAGAGCCGCTACTTCATGCACGATTCGCTTGGCAGGCTGCTCTACGCTAAACAGCCTGAACAGGATGCGAACGCCGCGTTTGTTGCGACCGACCCGATAACGGGCAATACGGCGTGGTCGGTGAAGTATCAGTACGACAACAATTCGAACATCTCCGCGACCACAGATGCAAGGAACGTTTCGATCACAGCGACTTACGACAATCTTAACCGCCTGACCCTCAGAAATTATTCCGACGCGACGCCGGATGTGAGTTTCTATTACGACGGGAAATACCTTGACGCGAATGACAACCCGCAAACCGCAACCGGCAGCGTCAAGGGGAAGACCACCGGCGTGAAATCGTCTGTCTCGCGGACAAACTACACGAGCTTCGATAATCTAGGAAGATTGCTTACTCATCAGCAGATCACGGACGGGCAAACTTATAATACGTCCTATGTTTACAATCTCTCCGGTGCTTTGACCGAAGAAACTTATCCGAGCACGCGCGTTGTAAAATACACGCTCGATCAGAACGGCGATCTCTCTCAGGTGTTGAGCAAGAAGACTGCGAACCACGGCTATTGGGCATATGCCGATAGTTTCGCTTACGACTCGGCCGGGGCGGTGAAGAAGATGCAGCTTGGCAACGGGCTGTGGGAGACGGCGGAGTACAATGAGCGGCTTCAGATAAAGCAGATCGGGTTGGGCGAGACGAATAACCTTCAGGATGTTCTGAAGCTGGAACTCGGCTACGGGACATCGGCGCAGAATAACGGGAGCCTGCGGGAGCAAAAGATCACCGTTCCGACATCAAGCGGCGGTTCGGGTTTTACCGCGACTCAGACCTATGCTTATGACGATCTGAATCGATTGCAGTCGGCGACGGAAACTATCGGCGGCGCGGAGACGTGGAAGCAGACTTTCATCATAGACCGCTACGGCAACCGCGAGTTCGATCCCGACCCTACCAAGACGACGACGCTCGGAAACTGTCCGACTGCTGTCTGCAACCCGGACATTAACGCGGCCAATGACAATCGCTTCTCAACCGGCCAAGGCTACCTCTTTGACGCGAACGGCAGCGTTACGCAAGATGCTGAAGGACAGCGGTTCTCGTACGACGCTGAAAGCCATCAGAAAGAATTCTTCGTCGCCGGGAATGGCACAAGTACGCCGGACGCTACCTACCAGAGATAGTATCGAAAGTTGTGGAAATGGGTAAAGACGAAAATAGCGTATCCTTGTTTTTGATCAAAAAAACATTAGCAGGCTTTTGAGGCCTGGAAGGAGGATACGCTACAGATGAAAGGATATAA
>JADYZI010000101.1 GCA_020853255.1 Acidobacteriota bacterium | reverse complement strand
GAACTCGGACTCAGTCACGATCAGGTTCAGCTAAAGATCGCTGAGTTCATCCCATCGTTTCTTGATGGGACGTTCGGGTTGTGCGTTGCTGATCCGTCAACCGGAAAAGGTATTGCACGGAAGGAGATCTTTCAGGAGAAGCTTACGCGTGTGACCAAGAACGGTTCCATCGCAAACCCAGATGAAATGTCCCGCGATGAGCTTCTTGAACTTATCGATGCGTACGCGAAAGCGGCCATGCCGTTCTCACCGGCCGAGCGTCCGCTAAGCAGCCGTAGGCGCTTGGTTGACGAGCTAAGACCGGTCGTCGAACTACGGTAGCTATCAGTTTCAAGGAAGGGCTGTCCCACAAGGTGTGGCATAATGATGCTGTTTGGAGGCGATTTACACAGGTGTTGAAATTTGGCGAGCTTCTTGAATGGCAGTGGAAAGGCTATGCTCGCAATCATCAGGAGCGGTCAAATCTGCTGCTTCACATCCTCCTCGTTCCGCTTTTCCTCGCGGGCAATATTGCGTTTTTCGTCGGCATCGTTCTATTGTCCTGGTGGTTGGCTCTTGCCGGCATTGTCTCAGCAGTTGTATCAGCGGCATTGCAGGGACGCGGCCACAGGGCAGATGCAAATCCGCCGGAGCCGTTCACGGGCGTCGGCAATGCGCTTGCGCGGATCTCTTTAGAGCAGTGGGTCACGTTTCCCCGTTTCGTTCTGTCGGGCGGATGGCTGAAAGCGTTGCGGTCGCCGCCCAAATAACCTAGGCAAGAGGGGTGAATCATGACTCTAAGTATCATCGATATGAAGGCCTATGTGCCGGCGAAGGATTTTGAACTCTCAAAGCGATTCTATCAGGCTCTCGGTTTTAATATGTCGGAAGGCTGGGGCGGAACCGCCGACTTCGAGCTAAATGGCAGCCGGTTCCGGCTTCAGAATTACTACAATAAGGACTGGGCCGAGAACTTTATGTTCGTAATGGGCGTTACGGACATCGAGGCGTGGCACCAGCGTGCAAAGGATGTTGTCGGGACCGGTGACTTCCCGAACGCCCGCTTTGCACCGCCCGAACCGGTCAGCGGTTCTCAGGTTCTGCACATCTGGGATCCTTGCGGCGTTCTGTTGATATTTGTTCAATAGCCAGGTCTAGACAGGTTCGAAGAAATATATGGGTAATTTACATAACAAGACAACTATGGCGATCACGCTTTGTTTGATCGCGTTCGGCTTTTCTGCTTCTGCGTTCGGGCAGCAAAAAGGTTACCGAGCTCTCAACCCAAAGACGCTTCCGCCGGCTCATGGTTACTCGCATGTGGTGGTCGCGCCGGTCGGACAGCTTGTTGTCATTTCCGGACAGGTTGCGATGAACAGCAAGGGAGAGATCGTCGGGAAAGGCGACTTCAAGGCCCAATGCACACAGGTCTTCGATAATATCCGAGAAGCACTCGCATCGGTCGGGCTCACGTTCAAGGACGTCATAAGGACAGATATGTTCGTAACGGATATGAGCCATCTGGCAGATCTGCGTGAGTGCCGGACGCACTACTTGCCTGAGAATGATCCGCCGGCCGCAAATCTGTTTCAGGTGGTCTCGCTTTTTCGCCCCGAGCTGCTGATCGAAGTGTCGGTCGAGGCTGTGATCCCGCAGCGGACAAAGAAGCGGAAGTAAATTATCCTTTTCTATGACAAAAAATAAAGAAACTGTAACGGCATATATGGACGGTTTTGGCCGGATGGATCGCGAGTTGATCCTTTCTTGCCTGACAGACGATGTTGAATGGATCATTCCCGGGATGTTTCACACCGTTGGGAAGGAGGCCTTTAGCGGACACATCGTTGATGAGGGGTTCAGCCGGGAAACCGCGCCGAAGATAACGGTCGATCGGCTTATCGAGGAAGATGATAAGGTCGTCGCCGAAGGCAGCGTCGTTGCCCCAAAAGATGACGGCACGTTCCTCAATATCGTCTTTTGCGATGTTTTTGATATGCATGGCGGTAAGATCAAAAAGCTCGTTAGCTACCTTGTCGAGGTGAGATCTTCCGGTGCGGGCGGCTAAGATCGTGCGATACTTAATTCTGACGGTTCGGAGATGATCAGCTACCAGGAGATCGCAATTCGTTTACTGTTGGCCGCTCTTTTGGGCAGCGTGGTCGGCTTGGACCGCGAGCGGCTCGAACGCGGGGCCGGATTGCGGACCCATATGCTGGTGGCCGTCGGCTCAGCGGTCTTTATGCTCGTCTCGGCATACGGCTTTGCGGACGTGCTCGGCCATCAGAATGTGGTTCTTGATCCCTCGCGCGTTGCGGCCCAGGTGGTCAGCGGTATCGGCTTTCTCGGGGCCGGTACGATCATCCTGCGAAAGGAGATCGTCCACGGCCTTACGACGGCAGCGAGTCTTTGGGCGGTCGCTGCGATCGGCCTCGCAACCGGCGGCGGGCTATATCTTGCGGCGGTCGCGGCAACGTTCGTGGTGCTGTTCATTCTGCTCGCGGTCAAACCTCTCGAAAGGCATCTATTTTTGAACCGCCGGCCACGGACGCTTACGCTGACCATCGAGCGCACAGAATTCACGCTGTCTTCGCTCGAGTCCGCGATCGAATCTGCGGATCTGCATATGCAAAGCATCGTTTTCCAGCCGGGTGATGCGCAGACAGAGATCGTTCAGTTGACTGTAGATCGAGTCACTCCGGACAAGGTGGCCGCTCTGATCGACAGTCTCCGAGATACGCAGGGCGTTAAGGAGATCCGCAGAGACAGCGAATGATAAGCCAAGATTTGATCGTTACTCTGCGAGAGCACTTTGTGTTGGAATGGACCGGAATTCACGGGGCGCCGTTGATGCAGGCAGAACCGCCACCGCCTCCAACTTTTGCAAGTTAGAGGCGTGTCGAAGCAAGCTGTCGTCCAACAGGTCAGTGGGCGTGAGGGCGAAACAGCGAGTTTTGATCACACGAAGAACGTTCGAAGCCTAAACTCCGTTGATGAACTTCTGTCCGCCGTGGAGGAAATCCTGAAGATCCCCATCGAGTCCGCTTCCGTGTGCCGACGGCATCAAAACCTTTACCGTCGCCTGAAATTGTCCGCCAAGCAGCGTTAGCGGCTGAGAATAATAGCTTGCCGGCGGCGGCAGAGCACCGATGACCGTCCCGAGCGATTTTAAGAGCTGGCCGTATGCTTTTGCGGCTACATCGGGCCGGTTTGCAACGTCCTTTTGGTTGAGAACCTGGATCGCCTCGTACACGTCCTTCATCTCGGCGTAGTAAACCTGAAAGTCCTCGCCGCGTTTGATCGCTCTGGCGGCGTTCAGGATCTTCTCGTGTACGCAGGTCGGTATCAGATACTCCCAACCAAACTTATATTGTTCATAGAACTTTATGAGTTTGGATACCTTGTTCAATGTTTCGATCAGACTATTTCTGTCGATCTTTCTGTCCCATGGCCAGTTCATTTAATTTCACCTCACTCTATTTGGGGATCGCGTTCAGTCTATCTATCCCATCCCGCGACGTTCTTAAGCCGCGCATATTGTCGAATAAGACACCTTCCGTAGTAATATTGCGTATCCGTTGGTGAAAATCCGACATATTTTTTGTTGATCGGCGACTTTTTGTTGCGATCTGGGTATTTTTAGCCAAAACCAGGGCAAAACTCCATATGGCAATCATCGGTAAAAATCGGCTCGAAGCGTTTAGCGACGGTGTGATCGCGATCATAATCACGATCATGGTCCTGGAGTTGAAGATCCCGCACGGCGACAGCATCGAGACTTTGGCACCGCTCGTACCGGCATTCTTGAGCTACCTGCTCAGTTTTGTTTACGTCGGTATTTATTGGAACAATCACCACCATATGCTGCATACCGCGACGCGTGTAACGGGCGGGGTGCTTT
>JADYZI010000100.1 GCA_020853255.1 Acidobacteriota bacterium | reverse complement strand
CAATGAAGCTCTACTCGAAAGCTGCAGAATACGCTCGGGAAAAGGGCATCATCATCGCCGATACTAAATTCGAATTTGGAATTGCCCCGGGCGGAGAGATTCTCCTCATCGACGAGATCCTGACACCAGATTCTTCCCGTTTCTGGGACGCCGCAAAATATGAACCCGGCCACCCTCAGCCTTCATTCGACAAGCAATTTGTCCGCGAGTATCTCGAAACTCTCGAATGGGACAAGCAGCCGCCCGCTCCGCCGCTTCCCGCAAACATCGCCAAGGCCACATCGCAACGCTACCTCGACGCATACTTCATCCTGACGGGCAAGTCTCTGTAAAAATCGCGTCAACTTTCACACTTCGAATGAGCGGCGCCTTTGCTGATGTGCCGGCAAAGTCTGTTTGACACCCGCCTGGTTGGAGCGTATATTTTCCGAGAATAAAAAACCCACTTCTTGGAGAGCAAAACAATGAGATCCCCTTTCGGCCTCGCACGGACGCTGATTCTGTGCCTTTTTGTCTTAGTGTATTCCGCTTCGGCGCAATCAACTCAATTCACATATCAGGGCAAGTTACTCGATTCGAGTGTCGCCCCGACCGCGCTCTATGATCTACAGCTCAGTCTTTGGGATGCCAGTTCCGGCGGCACACAGGTGGGTTCAACGATCCAGATCTCGAACGTGCCCGTCAGAGAAGGTATTTTCACTGTGCAGGTTGATTTCGGAGCAAATTTTCCCGGAACCCAAAGATGGCTGGAAGTCTCAGTCAAAAAGCCCGCAGACGGCTCATACACACTCCTTAACCCGCGACAGCCGGTAACGACCACGCCTTATGCTGTTCGCAGTCTAAACACTGTTTCGGCAGATTCATTGTCGGCGGGATGCGTCGGATGCGTAACCGCAGGCCACGTTGGAAGCGTAAACGGAAGTGCGGTTACCGGGGCGATACCGATTGCGAGCGTTCCTTCTGGCAGCGGAAATTACATTCAGAATCAGAATGCTTCACCGCAGACTGGCAGCGACTTTAACATCAGCGGGAACGGATCGGCAAACACCTTTAATGCCACTACGCAGTACAACATCGGCTTGAATCGCGTGTTGAGCACTCCGGGAACGGACAATGTTTTCGTCGGCAACGGTTCGGGCAACGCGAATTCGACCGGCATCTCAAACACGTTCGTCGGACGAAGTGCGGGTCAAATGAACTCGACCGGAAGCACGAATGCATTTTTTGGTAACTTTGCCGGGTTCTCGAATAGCGCAGGTTCCGGGAACGCCATCTTTGGCAGCTCCGCGGGGTTTGCGAACACGGCCAGTAATAATTCTTTCTTTGGCGCGAGCGCAGGTCAAGCGAACACGTCGGGCAGCTCTAACGCTTTTTTTGGCAATTCTGCGGGAATTAACAACACGGCTAGCGACAATTCCTTTTTCGGAACAAATGCGGGGTACTACAATACGACGGGCACTTTTAACGCTTTCTTCGGGCGTTCAGCAGGTACAATGAACGCTGCCGCCAATGACAATTCTTTCTTTGGTGCCGAAGCAGGCTTTGCGAACACGGGGAATCTCAACGCTTTCTTCGGGCGTTCGGCAGGCCAAAATAACACTGCCGGTGAAAATTCTTTCTTTGGAGCCGAAGCGGGTAAGGAGAACACGACGGGCACCCCCAACGCTTTCTTCGGGCGTTCAGCGGGCAAAGCGAACACGGAAGGCTCATCCAATGCATTCTTCGGCGGGTTTGCTGGCGAAAAGAACACGACGGGCGGGAACAATTCCTATTTCGGCACAAATGCGGGTGCATCGAACGTGACCGGGAACAACAATGCTTTTTTCGGGACGAATGCCGGGTATAATAACACGGTCGATGGCAACGCATTCTTCGGCAGCTATGCGGGTCGAGACAACACGACTGGAAGCAGAAACGCGTTCGTTGGTACCATTGCCGGAGACTTTAATGACTACGGAAGTAATAACTCTGCACTCGGATATGGGGCGAGTTTCAATAACAATGGCCGGACATTCGCCACAGTGATCGGGTCGGGTGCAGTTGCTTTTTCGAATAATCAAATTCAGCTTGGTCGCGACGGACAAGATACCGTTCGAATCGGCACGCTAGCCGGCGCAACCACGATGCCCTTGTGCATCAATCTATCAAACCAGATCGCCGCCTGCTCCCCTTTCGCTCCAGGCATCAAGGACGACGAGGTTGTAGCACTGGCCAACGCTGTTAAAGAACAGCAATTGCAGATCGAGGCACAACAAACCCAGTTGGCCGAGCAAAAGGCGGTCAACCAGGCGCTCCAAGCTCAGATCGATGCATTGACAAAACTCGTTTGCAAGCAGACTCCGACAGCCGACGCCTGCAAACAGATGCCTGCGGTTCGCTGAGCGGATCAGGCGATAAGGTCGAAGACAATACTGCTTGACATAAAGCTGAAATGCCTATATTCTCGCGAACAATATCGCTGACACGATTCAACTTCAAACGCCTTGGGCAAGCTAAAGAAACTAGGAGCACCGACAATGTCTTTTCAATCGATTCTTAAAGCAGCTTTTGCACTTGGTATTTTACTGATTGCGGGTCTCGCGACGACGGCTTCGGCACAGATCGCGACCGGCGGGAGTTATTCACTTGAACAATCGGTGATCGCGGGCGGCGGAGCTTCAAGTTCGGGCGGTACATACGTTCTCGAAGGCACGATCGGCCAGTCCGTCGCCGGAACGCGTTCGGCGGAAGATCCCTACGGCCTCGATCCCGGTTTTTGGCAATCCAACTTAGTACCGACGGCGGCGGAAGTTGCCGTCAGCGGCCGCGTTGTTACCCAAGACGGCCGTGGGATCGTAGGCGTACGCCTTACCTTGGTCGATTCTGTCGGAACGACGTATCAGGCTCTTTCTAGTTCGTTTGGTGCGTTCGAATTTTACGGAGTTCCTTCCGGCCAGGCATACGTACTCACGGTCGCGAGCAAGCGGTTCCAATTCCAGCCGCGTGTTGTTGCCGTCAACGACCAGATATCTGATCTTCAGATCGTCGCTCTGCCGTAAAGTTTCCAATCCTATATCTCAGTTCATCTGCCGGTGGCTCATCGTCACCGGCGGATCTTCGTAAACTACGACCTCGACGCTATCGCCGACGCTGACCGTGCCGGCCGCAGCCTCGGCGATCAAATTTTGACCAAAGAACGCACCGAGTTTGCCGCCCAAAATGCCCGTGCGGTATTTTGAAAGCGTTAACAGCGGATCCTTGCCGTCATAAATTCCCCTCGAAGGATCGACCGTCGTAACGACACAGCGGCCTTTAAGCTTCACGCCGTAGAAAGTGTTCTCCCCGATTCGAAATTCCTTCCAGCGGTCCTCTTCGTAAGGCTCGCTTCCCTTCACGACAAAGTTCGGCCT
>JADYZI010000099.1 GCA_020853255.1 Acidobacteriota bacterium | reverse complement strand
CGGTAAGCAAAAGCGCCGTTGGCCGGTTTGACCGAAAACGCTCTTCAGTTTCGTTCGAACGCGGATACGCAAGCAGGAGTTTCTCTAAATTATGCTCGATCGCACGTTCCGACCGCAGCATCGCCAGCAGCTTCGCTGGGGCCTTAAGGGCACGGATAGAATAGCGATAATTCTTGTTCCGAACGTGCTCCATCATACTTAGCCGACTGGTGGGTAAATATCTGTAATCCCAGACAAACTCATTTAGACGTCGTAGATAGTTATGTGGTATCTCACGGAATGCCCGCACTACCGGAAACGAAGTAACCTTAGCGTTGGCACCAGCCCAACTCTGTCGCCCATCTGAATCGGAGAAGGACGACGCCCAAATCTCAACATCACCCGACTCCGCTAACCCCGGCAAAAGCCCTGTATGGAGATATACCCTGTCAACAAGAAGCGACGTCGAAAGCAGCAGATAGCGGTGCCGTTTTCCACTTCCATTATCGTTGTAGGCGGTGCGATTGATACTTGTTCCGTGAATGTGGCCGTTATTACCTAACTTCACTTTCGAGGGATACGAAGTGCCCTGATCTGTTCGGGTGATAGACAAGCCGGATCGAAATCAGTCGGAAAACGTATCAGGTCTTTCGATTGCGAAGCCGGAGACGTATACATGCATGTAAACATTAGCCGATCTCCCGTGCGTGCTTCGCCTCCCTTGTGGTACCCACGGGTATCCGCAAAAATGACCGTTCCCTTTTTCCCTGTGCATACTCTCCAGTCAGCGCGGGGATAGGCCGCTTCCATTTGAGCGTCAGATGTTCGCCGGACATTGCCTTCCATCAAAAATTCCGGTTCAAGCGAAGCGTGGATTCCCTTCGGATGGGTTCCTGGGGCGTACGTAAACGGTCCCGTTCCCGGTTCCACATCATCGAGATAAACAAAGGCCTTGACGATGAGTTTATCCTCTCGATCGAAATGCCAGAGTTGTGATTCCCGCAAAGTACTCATTGAAGCCGCTGTATACCAAATGTTGTAATAGCGAAGCCGAGCCTTCATTTTGAGATAACCATTGGCGATTGCCAAGAACTTTTCGTTCAATCCCATTCTCGCGAACACGCATTCGGCATCGAAGATCGGCTCACGTCCTAATAGTTCCAGATTGAACGTCTTTTGCCCAACGGTAAGGTCACCTTCAACGTTGGCCTTTAGGAGTTCGATCTCGACTCGTTTCGCTACACGGAGCCTCTCCACCTTGCTATAGAAATCAACGATCGATCCATCATCTAAAAAATCCTCTATTCGGGCGATTGCAACACCATCGGAATTCAATCTTCGAACAATTTGTGCTGAGTCACGATCCCCATCCGTATGGGAACGGATTAGGTGCTCCAATGTAGGCGCCAGATTCGATCCATACCGCCAGAACGAACGCGTTGCCCGAATCGCACTTATCCGTTTTCGAAGGGTCATCTGAAGTCTATTCGAGATTTAAGATCACTACGTTATAACTTTTGGGTCAGGGACACGCCGTCGGCCATTTGCTTTCTGCCACTGTTGAACCCATGCTCCCTTGAGCCGTTGTACTTCCTCCGACCGGCACTTTAACTTGCGCGTCAACGGGCTCTAGGGTCCATTCGATATTTGGGTCAATCACCCCCCGGCTAATTCGGTCAATGTCATCCCGCACCTCAAGAATGTGGCGCTCTGACTCGGTCCTTCCACGCAGACTGATCAGCTTAAAGAATATTGAATAGAGCCCCGGACTTAACCACAAAGGCGGCACCGAAAGGCGCAACCGGAACAAGCGGTTCGTCTCCTTCAAGCCAAGTTGCTTCGCAGAAATTCTTTTATGAACGATCTGCTGACCAGAATCATTGTGAATAATGAAGATAATTGCTTGTTCATCAAGATTGGAACATTGAAGATTCACCGAAACGTCAAAACGGTCTCCGAGTTTGTGAGCGATCGTCGCGGCGGGAATCACCTGCACACCAAAAAGTTTGGAAGTGATACCTTCATTCGACGCTATCTGCTTCAACGAAGAGATTTCCTTATGGCTCAAAACGTATCTGCTGATGCATTCTGAAACACTGCCCTCAAACGTGACCGAACCCGCTCTCAGCAAGAATCCTTTGGCACAAAGCGCGTGAACGGCACTCATGTTATGGCTCACGAAAAGGACGGTTCTTCCTTCACGTTTGCCAACCTCCTCCAACTTCCCCAAGCACTTTTTCTGAAACTCTGCGTCGCCGACGGCGAGAACCTCGTCGACGATCAATATTTCGCTCTCCAAATTAGCTGCTACTGCAAACGCGAGCCGTACGTACATGCCTGAAGAATATCTCTTCACCGGGGTGTCAATATAGCGCTCTACTCCACTGAAATCCACGATCTCATCCAGCTTGCGGTCGATCTCACGCTTGCGCATACCAAGGATAGAACCATTCAAATATATGTTTTCGCGCCCAGTCAGCTCGGGGTGAAATCCCGTCCCGACCTCAAGCAGGCTTGCGATCCGTCCCTTGATGCTGATTGACCCTGTTGTCGGAGCGGTGACGCGCGAAAGAAGTTTCAATAGAGTACTCTTCCCAGCCCCGTTTTGGCCTATTATCCCAACGGCTTCACCCTGTGCTATCTCGAAGTTGATGTCCTTCAGGCTCCATACCACATTGGACTTGCTGCGTGTTGTCCGGTCATTCGTCTCGCTAAGCGTAAGGAAAGGATCTTCCTTTTTTAATATCTTCGTTACGAACCAGCGCTCGATGTCCCGGCTAATAGTTCCAGTTCCGATCTGTCCGATCTGATACGCTTTCGAGAGGTTCTCAACCCTTATTGCTGCGTTCATACGGTATCGACGAATGTCCTCTCCGTTTTATTAAAAGTGAGGACGCCGAGCGCAAAGATCCCTGCCGTGAACACGACACTGTAGCCAAGATTAGTTACCGTGATCGAACCCTGACCCAGAAGGCCAAGTCGAAATGCTTCGATTATGGCGGTCATTGGGTTGAGCTCAAGCCAGAGTCGGTATTTTTCGGGAGCTGCACTCAGCGGGTATATGACGGTGGTCATATACATCAGTAGCTGTACACCGAACTGGACCAAAAAACTAAGGTCGCGATACTTGGTCGTCATCGCTGTGATGATCAGTCCCAGTCCAAGGCCGAGGAGAGCCATTAGCAGGACCAGTAGCGGAAGCAACACGATCGCCCATGTCACCCGGAATGAACCGCCCCACGCCGAGTAATAGATCATCATTCCGACAAGCAAAAGCATCTGCACGCCAAACCGGACGAGATTGCTCGTCACTATGCTTAGGGGCATTATCAGCCTAGGGAAGTATATCTTTCCGAAAATATTGGCGTTGTCTTTGAAAACCGTACTCGTCTTTGTAATGCACTCAGAAAAGTAATTCCATGCTGTGATGCCGGCGAGATAGAAGAGCGGTTGCGGCAAGCCGTCGGTGCTAAGGCCTGCAAGATTACCGAAGATGAATGTAAATATGATCGTCGTAAACAGCGGCTGCAGAAAGAACCAAAGCGGCCCCAGGATCGTCTGCTTGTAGAACGCGACGAAGTCTCGCTTGACGAACATCAGAAGCAAGTCCCGATAGCGCCAGACCTCTTCCAGCTTCAGATCAAACAAGGATGACCTCCCTTTGATCACCAGATCCCAATCCTCAGTTATCTTTCCAGCATTTTCCATCTATTGAGCACCAGCTGTCTTTTTCATTTTGATATTGACAGGGATCGAAGCCAGTCCAAGGCTGATCCATTGCCAGACGTAAAAGCTGTTGTCAGATCCGATATTCAAGAATCTATCCAACTCCGATTCGACGTGTGGCCGGGAAAGCCACGACGAAAATGGGCCGCTTAGAGCACAATTGACCATATCAGCGGTCCACTCACGCAAAGGCCCTCTAAGCCATTCGCGCTGCGGCGTCTGCAACGCGCGTTTCGGGGCCCGTGCTACCGTTTCGGGCAGCAGATCGTGAACAATATCGCGAAGCATTCTCTTAGTTACTCCGTTTGATATCTTTCTTTCTACAGGCTGCCGCATGGCAAGCTCAAACAAGCGATGATCAAGAAAAGGTTCTCGCAGCTCTGTGGAGGACCGCATCGATATTCGATCATTGAACCGCATCGCTCGTGGTATCTTGGTGAACCGAGTGTCACGGTACTGAAGGTCGCGAATTCCGTCTTTGAAAGGACGTGGATGATCGTAAGGCAGAGCCATTTGCCGAAATTCGGGCGAAAGGCACTCCGGCCTGACAGGACTGTTCGTGATGCCCTGGACAGTGGGTACCGCATTGCCGTTGGTCGAGGCCGTGTAGTAATCATACCCAGCCCACTGCTCGTCCATTCCGTTCCCGTCCAGCAACACGATCACGCCGCGCTTTCTGGCCTCTTCAAATACCTTTGCATAAGCCAGTGTTGGAATTCCGCCGAAGGGTTCATCCTGATGTGGATAGATATCTTCGGCAAGGCTCGGGACTTCTTCCGCCCGGAGAGTGCTGACCACAAGTTCATGATTCGTCCGGGCGAGCATCTCACGGACCCACGGTGTTTCGTCATATTCGGCCGCGCCGGTCGCAAATGTGAATGCTTTGACATTACTGTCGGCTCCCTGGACCTCATGTACAAGCCCCAGAAGGCTTGACGAATCCAGGCCGCCGCTAAGGTTGATGCCGACTGGAACATCAGACCGAAACCGGAGGTTGACGCTCTCCTTCATAAGATCGAAATACTCAAGGCGGACAATATCTTCATCTCGAACATCCACATTGTCGGCGACCGCTTCCGCCAAGTCGTACCACTTGGTTATCTGCGCAAGGCCATCTCGCCATCGAAGAAAGTGGCCGGCCTGCAATGAATAAATGTCCTTCCAGAACGTTTCAGTCGAATGATCGTAAAGTCCGAACCTGAGGTATGTGGCCCAAACAGATTCGTTCGCCAGTCTTTCAATTCCAGCGGCATGGAGGCCCTTGATCTCACTTGCAAAGAGAAAATTACCTTTCGCGTCCGTGTGGTAATAAAAAGGCTTCACGCCAAATCGGTCACGGGCGGCAAAAGCGGTCTTTTCGTTCTCGTCCCACACGACGAATGAGAACATTCCAAGGAGGCGATGCAAACAATCGGCGCCCCATTCTTCATAAGCGGCTAAAAGCACCTCGGTATCTGATCGGCTTCGGAATCGGAATTTACCTTCAAGTTCCGCCCGGAGTTCGAGATAGTTGTAGATCTCGCCATTCAGGACCGCGATATAGCGACCGCCTTGCGACCTCATCGGTTGTGAGCCAGCCTCGGACAGGTCGATGATGCTCAAACGAGCATGTCCGAGTCCGGCAAGGTTTTTCGGATCAACGTAGGTTCCTTCCCCATCCGGCCCCCGGTGCCGTTGAGATCGCACCATGGCATCGAGTTGGTCTCGTTCCCAATTACTGCCAAAAATACCCGCTATTCCGCACATTTGCTGGGTCCCTTATCGTTGCATATTGGCTTGCGGGCCACCGCGATCAAATGATGTGTACCGCTTGCGCTTGCGCTCAGGGAATACCGGGCGGATTGGATCAAGTTGACTACGTTCCCTATTGCACTCAATGCCGTGGTGAATGGTCTTGTCGTGGACCAAGATCGCAAACCCAACTTTCGATACTTTCCGCCGGCGATTGCATAATCGACCTCAACGTTCCCAAAATTGTCCTCAAGTAGTCCAACCAACTCCGTACGTTTGTAATGGCGCCTATGATCAGGGTTTCGATTAACGACAAAATCCCCGTTGGGAGTAGTCATTAAAAAGCACCCGCCCGGTTTCAATACCCGCGACACTTCACGTAAAAACAACTCATCTTGCTCGACGTGTTCAAGGACTTCGACTGACACGACAACGTCATACTCGTTATCAGGGAGGTCGGAGTTGGTCATGTCGCCAAAGATAAAAGAGTTCGTGTCAAAAGTTGTGGAATTAGGGTTACACATCCTTGTTAAAGATTTCTCTTATCAACGATCTTCAAAGCCGGTTTTTAGGATGGCGTGGTTGCCAAGTCGATTTGTTTCTCCGGCAGT
>JADYZI010000098.1 GCA_020853255.1 Acidobacteriota bacterium | reverse complement strand
TCTTTTTTTCTTTCCTATTTAGAGCTAAAATTGCAGTCAGTGAAGTATCTTTTCCTGCTCGCAACGTTATTTGCTCTCGCTCCTGCCTACTACCCGCAAACGGCCGACGAACTCCAGGCTTCGATCCGTTCAGCTGCTGAACATGATCGGCACTCCGATGCACTGGCGGCACTGCGAGATCTAGAACAGAAGTATCCGCAAACATTTACCGCAAATGACTTCGATTATCTCGCTGCCCGCATCAGCGAGAAGTCAGGGGATATGGCAGCGGCTTCTGCATGGTTTCTGGCAAACATTAAGCGCGGGTCGATCTTGAGGCCATACGCCCTGTTTCACCTTGCGGTCATTGCCCGGACGTCGGGTAATTTGATGCTCGAACGAACATACCTGGATGAGATCATCGCCGTTGAACCCAATGCTCTCCTCGCCGAGGCCGCCCGGAACCGGCGAGCTCGAAGCTGGTTCGAATCCGGTAATTTTGCAATTGCGATCAGAGACTTCGAATCTCTTGCCGCCGGGACCTTACTTCCTGCAAGCAAGGCCCAGGACCCGACCGCGCGCGAAGATCAGCTATTTCTCGCCCGCGCGCTCATGGCCGCCGGCGATACTGTCGCCGCCCGCGATGCGTTTACCACATTGATCACAACGACCGCCAATGCCGCACAGCCCGACGATATTGCGCTTGCCGCAGTCAGGGGACTCGATGGATTGGATATCGGGCCCAACGCAGCGGCCGGAACGGCCCCAAAATTGGACGATTCGGAACATCTTAGCCGTGCTTCGATCTACCAGTTTAACCGGGATTTTACGGACGCCCGTCTCCACTACGCCGCGATCATTCGGGATCATCCGGAAAGTACCTCCGTGTCCGACGCCATCTACCAAACCGGGCGCAGCTTTGCACAGGAGGCTAACTATCCCGAAGCGATCCGGTGGTTCGAACGTGTCCTGGAACAATTTCCGGAAAATCCCGTTAGCCGCGACGCTCTGCTCCAGGCCGCAAATGCATATTCCCGCGTGGGCAAGCATCACGAGGGTATCCGGCGGTATCAGGACTTTATCGCAAAGTACTCCGCCGATGACCGCCTCGACAGGGCGTATCTGAACATCATCGACATCCTCCGTGACCAGGACGAAGAGACTGATGCCCTCAAATGGAGCGCGAAAATGCAGGAAGTATTTCGCGGAAAACTCGGCGAGGCCCTCGGAACATTTGCTGAAGCACGCATACACCTTGCAAAGAATGATTGGCCGGCGGCACTTGCCGCCTTCGACCGCCTGCTGGCCATGCCCGAACTTGGCGGAGCGGCCGTACCCGGCGGAACGACACGAGCGGAAGTTACGTTTCTCCGCGGATACACTCTTGAACAAGAGCGAAACTTTGCGGCCGCCATAGAAACCTATCTGAGCATTCCCGACGGGCGAAACGAATACTACGGCGGCCGGGCAACCGAACGCTTGCAGGGCCTCGCGAATAACGAAGCGGCAAGGGCCGCGGCCGAAAGCAAACTGGCCTCTCTTTCCATCGGATCGAAGGACCGCGAGGTCAACCGCCAAAATGTACAAGCGGCCCTGCGGCTGACGGTCGATCGGGCCGCGAGAGAGCGGCTTCTAGGCGTTCTCCAGAGCATTTACGCAACACTGCCGGGATACAATTCGATTCCGAAATTCGATCTCATTGACCTTACAAAGCCCGCTCCCGCCGAACAGCCATCGGCGGCCGCGGACCTGCACAGGCCTATCGGAGAGCGGCTTGCCTTTCTTGGCCTGTACGATGAAGCCGCTCCCGAATATGAGGCGTCGCTGTCAGCCCCGCCATCGGGTGATCTGGGCTTTACTCTCGCCGTTCAGAATATGCGCGGTGACCGCGGTTATAAGGCTGTCGCCTTTGCCGAACCGCTTTGGCGTTCGGTACCGGCCGATTATCAGATCGAGCTTATTCCTACCGCCCAGGTCGGCCTGCTTTATCCGGCGCCGTATCGGGCCGCATTTGGCAAATTTGCCGTGCCGCGAAATGTCGATCCGCGATTTCTTCTCTCGATCGTCAGGCAGGAATCACGGTATCGCCCGGACGTTAGATCGAGTGCCGCGGCACGCGGAATGATGCAGTTTATCTCGACCACCTCGAACAAGATCGCAATCGAGCTCGGCCGAACGGACTTTGACCAGGATGAGCTATACGACCCGGCCACGGCGATCCTTTTTGGTTCGCAATACACCGCCGGGCTTTTCCGCCTGTTCCCGAATCAGCCGGAGGCCGTTGCGGGCAGCTACAATGGAGGCGAAGATAATATCCGCCGCTGGATCGACCGCTCGCGGTCTGACCAGGCGGACCGCTATGTGCCGGAGATTGCCTTCTCACAGGCCAAGGACTATGTTTATAAGGTTATGGCAAATTACCGGGTCTATAAGATGTTCTATAACAATGACCTGAGTGCGGCTCGATAGACGGCCGGAAAATATATGCGTTACATCCTGATCGTAATCATTTCTCTCGTCACATTGTCCGCCTGCCAGAAACCCGAGGCCCCGAAGGCGTCTGCCGACGCGAAACGGTATCCGTTCGTGGGCAAGATAGTTTCTGTCGATAAGGCGAAAAGAAAGGCGAAGATCGAGCACGAGGAGATACCCGGATTTATGGAGGCGATGACAATGGATTTCCCGATCCATGAAAATTGGGTATGGGAAAATCTCGCCCCCGGTGCCGAGGTCCACGCCGATCTTGTTGTCGATCCGACGGCCGCCGATCCATACTGGCTTGAAAAGATAGCGATCGTCGCCCTGCCCCAGCCCGGCCAGTCTCCGTTGCCCGTTAACGAAGATCTCATACCGGTCGGAAAAGAAGTCCCTGATGTGACACTGACCGACCAGAACGGCAAGAAATTTTCACTTAAAGATTATCGCGGCAAAGCTCTTGCGATCACATTCATCTACCGCGAATGCCCGCTGCCCGAATTCTGTATAAAAATGTCACGCTATTTCAGTGACATGGCCAACCAAATAGCCGCTGACCCGGAGGCGAAAAAGAAGATACGACTGCTCTCCATCTCGTTCGACCCCGAACGCGACACGCCCGCCAAGCTGAAAGAATACGGCCTCGGTTATCTCGGCAAGGACGCAAAAGATGATTTTACGGTCTGGCAATTGGCTGTCGGTACGGATAAGGACGTACGGACGATCGCCGATTTTTTCGGCCTTCGTTACGAGACCGATGCGACAAACAAGGCACAGATCAACCATTCGCTGGTCACCGCGGTCATCTCGCCTGAAGGAAAGGTGACCCGCATCTTTAGCGGAGGCGACTGGACACCCGACCAGATACTTGCCGAATTGCGCGCTTCGTCTTAGAATCTGCACAGATTCGGACGTTTACCGCGGCGCTCTCGCCGACCTAGCAAAATATGACCATAAAGATACTTTCCCTGCGGATCGCCGCGGCGATCTGCATTCTCGCCGCCATTGCCGGTGCACAAAAGCGCAGCATTACTGAGAAAGACCTGTTTGACTTCGCCTGGGTCGGCGATCCGCAGGTATCGCCTGACGGAACGAAGGTCGCCTTTGTAAAAGTCACGGTCAACGCGGCGAAAACGAACTACGATACGTCCGTTTGGCTTGTCTCGACCAGCGGCAGCGAGAGTCCGATCAGAATTACGAGCGGCAACCGTGATACATCGCCGCGATGGTCACCCGATGGACGGTTTCTGGCATTCGTGCGGGCAGGCGAAGCACCAGGACCGACATCGTCACCTCAGATCTATCTGCTCCCAATGAGCGGCGGCGAGGCGGTTCAGCTGACCAGTACCGCACGCGGTTCCGGCGGGCCGGTCTGGTCGCCGGACGGCAAATGGATCGCGTTTGGAAGCTCGGCCAACCCCGAAGATATCGCGAAACAAGGCAAACCGGCGGTGCCTGGGGAACGCGACTCAGATGTTCGGGTTATCACACGCGCGGTTTACCGTGCTGACGGCGGTGGATACCTTGACCCGACGCGGCCGAATCATCTTTGGGTGATCGCCACGCCGTCCGTTCCAGGCGAAAAGCCGTCCGCGAGGCAATTGACCAGCGGCCGCTTCAGCGAAGGTAATTTTGTTTGGGCAAAAGATGCGTCGCGGATCTTTTACACAACAAATCGCGACCCTGAGCCATATTACGGCTTTCCGAACACCGAGATCTTTTCGGTCCCGCCCGGCGGCGGCGAGCCGACACTGCTGACAGAGCTCGAGCAAGGCGTCGGAGCGTTAAGCCTAAGCCCGGACGGAAAGCGGTTCGCTTTTATCGCCTCGGCCGTTCACAAACCGGTCAACTCATACACTCAGCCGGACCTCTGGGTAATGGACATCGAGCAAAATGCAAAACCGAAGAATCTGACAACAG
>JADYZI010000097.1 GCA_020853255.1 Acidobacteriota bacterium | reverse complement strand
TTCGACAAACCCGGTGAAGAGTCTGCGGGGGCAGCAGACAAAGCTGCGGACAGCATGATCAGATGATAACAGATTTAGCGGCCGTTGTCTGGAAAAAAATGCCGTGGCCGCTGCGGCGGCTTGCGGTACGGATTACGCAGGACAGCTTTACCGTTTCGGTGGCGGCGGCGATAACAAATCCGGCAGGTGAGATATTGCTTCTCGATCACAGAATTCGCCCAGCTTCGGGCTGGGGTTTTCCGGGCGGATTCATTGAGCACGGCGAACAGCCCGAGCAAGGCCTTCGGCGTGAGATACGTGAAGAAGTAGGCCTGGAGATAGGCGAGATCTCGCTCATCCGCGTGCGGACGCTCGGCAAGCATATCGAAATGCTTTTCGGCGCTGTTTCTGACGGAACCGCGGCGATCAAAAGCCGGGAAATAAAGGACTTCGGCTGGTTTGCGGCCGCTTCGCTCCCGGAGCAGATGAGTGCGGGGCAAAGGGCGTATGCGCTGAAGGTGCTTGACGGGCGTGAATGATGGAGCACTTGTGCAATGGCCGGGCAGTTACTAAGATAAAAGATTCAAGATCTTACAAACGAGGAGACAAGAATGGTTGATCTGATACCAAGCAGCGAATCGGTAATGCATATCCTAAAGGATACCGGAGCATACCGCCGCGGGCATTTTATCTATCCGAACGGCAAACACGCGTCGCATTATTTTCAAATGCCGCTTGCCTTCAGATATTACGATAACGCCCGAATTCTTTCCGTCGGCCTGAGCCGAATGTTCCGCATGGAGAAGACGATCGCCGGGCGTTTGCCCAAGGTTTCGATCATCAGCCCCAGCCCGGGCGGGATCATGGTCGCATTCGGCGTCCGCGAGGCATTGAGCGCGGAACAGATATACTGGGCCGAAATGGAAGAAGGCAAGCGGCAATTCAGGCAGTATATGGCGACGAGCGATGTGTATCCGGCGATCATCGTCGATGACATTCTGCGTTCGGGCAAAGCGGTTCAGGAAACATTCGACCTGTGCAAAGAGATAGGCACCGAAGTGATCGGGTGCGGCGTGATTGCAAAATTTGAAGATGCGCCGAATGAGTTCAACGGAATACCGGTAAAGACGCTTTTATCCTTCGACGTTAACTTTTACGACACCGAAGATCAATGGAGATCGTCAAGAAACGCCTCTGAGGCAGAGGAAGAAAAGGTAAGGTACTGATCGGCAGCGTTAGGCCTAAGACGAGTATTACCAGGAATTTACCTTGAGAAAACAGATCCCGGCCGCCGCCGGAGCCTATATCTCGTGGCGATTTGCGAGAGCTTTGTCCATTGTCACTTCGTCAACGTATTCGAGGTCGCTGCCGACGGGCATTCCCATGGCGATGCGGGTGGTGCGGACACCGAGCGGTTTTAGCAAACGGGCGATGTAATTGGCCGTGGCCTCGCCTTCGGTGGTCGGGTTGGTCGCGACGATTATCTCTTTTACTTCAACGCCTTCGTTATTCTCCGGTTTCAATCGCGGAAACAGATTTGGCAGCATCAACTCGTCCGGCCCGATGCCGCGAATCGGCGAAAGCGAGCCGTGCAGGATGTGATAAAGGCCCTTGTACGAACGGGTCTTTTCAACGGCGACAAGATTGTACGGTTCTTCGACGATGCAAATGACCGAACGGTCGCGCTTTGGGTTCGCGCAATAAAGACAAGGATTAATATCGGTTAGATTGTTGCAAACCGAACAGAAAACGATCTTTTCCTTCACCTCTGCCAGGGCGGTGATGAAGTTGTTCACCTCGTCCTGTGGGCGGCGGAGTATATAAAACGCCAGCCGCTGGGCCGACTTGCCGCCGATTCCCGGTAGGCGTTTGAATTCGTCTATCAGGCGAGCTACTGGTTCGGAGTAATCTAACATTAGTTTTCTTCGATCTCGAGGAGTTTTTCGAACTCACCTCTTGAGGTACCGTTAGGGAAGGAAAAACTCCTCCCTACTTTCGCGTCGCCGGTCCTAACGTACAAGCCTCGGAGATTCCGTAGCCAAAGATCCTCTGCGGTAGACGAACTTTCGAGCGTTAAGTATCGGTCGATCGTAAATTCGATGATCAGATCATATTTATCGGGGAAGGTACCTGCGATCTGCCTAGTGAATGATTCGATTTTTTCCTTTGTGGCACTCGTGGGGACGATGTAAACAGTTATGAACTTCAACCCAAAACAACCTTCACGAGCTGTTACACGAGCGTTGTCCGATCTGATGACTTCGTACTCGATTTTCTTCTGGATCAGGGGTTGCTCGGCGGCTTGAGCAATAACACCAAAGACTCCCGCCAAAAACCACAGAATCACAAGTGCCGGCCTTTTGATCATTGTTCCGGTGGGCCGATGTTTACATCAACCCTGGTGGTAGCATCCCACCCAACTGGCCCTTGAGCGTTTCTTCAACCTTGCGATGAGCCTCGTTAAGCGCGGCGACGGTCAGGTCCTGGATCATCTCGGCGTCGCCGTCCTTGACCAGATCGGGCGAAATGGTAAGCGAAACAACCTCAAAATCACCTCGCATTTTTACCGTCACCGCACTGCCGCCGGCGGATGCCTCGACGACGGTTTCCTTCATCTTTTTGCCCATTTCTTCCTGCATCTGCTGGGCCTGCTTCATCATCGACTGCATATCGAATCCGCCTGGAAATTTCATTGTTCAAATGC
>JADYZI010000096.1 GCA_020853255.1 Acidobacteriota bacterium | reverse complement strand
TGAGATAGCCGCGATCGGCACCGTTGCCGATGTGATGAAGCTGACCGGGGAGAACAGATCGATCGTTTCGCTTGGGCTTCGTCAATTGACCAGGACGCGAAATCACGGCTTGCGTGCATTGATGGAAGTTTCGGACTGTACCGACGAAATGACCAGTCTCCACATCGGATTCCGGATCGCTCCGCGAATAAACGCCGCCGGTCGGATGGACGTTGCACGCCACGTCGTCGAATTGCTCGAATCGAGCGAACCAGCGTCGGCACGGCGCTTTGCCGGCCTGCTCGACAGTCGCAACCGCGAGCGGCAGCGGATGCAGCAGGAGATCACCGAAAAAGCGTTGTTTGAGGCGGTCCAGTTTCCCGACCATCAATTTGGTGTCGTTGGCGGCGAAGGCTGGCACCGCGGTGTTATCGGATTGGCGGCCTCGAGGATAGCAGAGAAGCTGAACAAGCCGACGATAGTGCTTTCGGTCGAGAACGGCGTGGCGCACGGAAGCGCCCGGACGGTCGGCGATTTCCACCTCCTTAACGCCCTTGAGAATTGCTCCGATATTTTTGTCCAGTTTGGCGGCCATGCGGCGGCGGCGGGACTTCAAATAGAAACAAGCCGGGTAGATGAGCTGCGAAAAAGGCTGGATGAATTTACGCGTACCGCGCTCGGCGACTCCGATCCGATGCCGGTATTGAATATCGATGCGGTTGTGACCACAGATACCCTTGGGCTTGACCTGCTGGACCGCCTATCGTGCCTTGAACCTTTCGGCGTCGGGAATTCCAAGCCCGTTTTCGTCACCCGCGGGCTTACGCTGCTGCGCGATCCGTTGGTGATGAAAGAGAAACACCTAAAATTTGATCTTGCCGACGCGAATCGAAAACGGTTCGAGGCGGTGTGGTGGGACGGCGTCGAACGATCAAATGGGCAAACTTTCGCGCCCGGTTCCGGCATCGAATTGGCTTACACAGCCGATGCCAATACATGGCAGGGCGTTCGGCGATTGCAGCTTGTTGTCGAGGACCTGAACATTCATACTTAGAAAGCGTGCCGGGGAAAAAAAGCGAAACGGTTAACCAATTTCAACTGCGTGCGCGGCTCCCGAAAATATTTGGGCTCGCTGCCGCGGCAGTGCTTGTCGTGACGGTCGGCCTGATCGCCTATTCGATATTCTTCCGGGTACCGGATCCGGCATTCAGGATGTCGAATTTCCCCGCGAATCTGTCTCAGGACGTGGTCGCAACTGTCAACGGCTACGAACGCCGCGAGATGGACGGCCAACGCACCCTCTATTTCATACGCGCCGACAAGGCAACATCGTTTTCGGACAATCACCAGGAACTTGAGAATGTGTTTTTGGAAGTATTTGGCGAGGACGGGGCTTCGTCAGACAAGATCTCGGCGCTGAAGGCCGTTTACGTTCCCGCCGACGACAAGAATTTCACGGCCTATTTTGCCGGATCGGTCAATATTGATACCCGCGACCATCTCAAGGTCAAAACTGAACAGGTAACATACACAAAAGAAAATGAGACCGCGGCGGCGGAAGAGGCTGTCGAATTCGAACGGGCCAATGTCCGGGGAAGTTCGTTTGGGGCGATCGTTCGCGTCGGAGAAAAGCAGGTCGAATTGCTTAGGGATGTAAAAGTGCATGCCGACAGCGAAACAACATCCGAACGCTCTACCTTGACGGCCGGCCATGCGGTTTATGACCAGGGCAATGAGAGAATCGATCTGTCAAACGGCATGACCGCCGAATTTGCCTCCGCATCCGAGGCCGAAAAACCAGCGCGGATAAGTACACTGAAGGCTGGCCGATCGACCGCATTTCTTGGAATAGGTATTGAGGAAAAGCGGTCCATCGATAAGATCGAACTTTTCGAAAATGTTCATATTGAGAGCCGCGAAGGCGACGGGCCGCTGACAAGGATCGATTCGCAATACGCGCATTATCAAAAACCGATAGACCGGTTTGACCTGCGTGGCGGCGTCCATATCCTTACGGAAGGCGGTTCGGGCCCGACAGAGGTTCGGGCTGAAAATGCGGTCTATGATCAGGATGACGGCCAGATCGACCTGACGGGCAATGCCTCGGTCGCGCAAGGATCGAACCTTGTAGAGGGCGGCGTGATACACGCTGAATTGAATGCCGCTAAAAAGGTAAGGCTCGCCGAAGTTTCTGAAAACGCTTCGGTCAAGCAAACAGCACCTGAACGCTCGACAGAAGTGTCCGGGCCAAGGATCAAGGCCGCATTTAGCGACGATCAGGCGCTGACTTCCGCTAATGTGATCGGGCAGGGCCTTGCTGTCCTGGTGCCGACGGATCCGGGTGACTACACGAAGCTGACAATGTCTGCCGCCCAAGCGATCGATGTGACGTTCAAGGGTGAGGGCATGCTTGACAAGATGATCACCAAGGGACGGACGAACATAAAAATGGATGTTCCCAACCGGTCGCCTGATGCCGCCAACAAATCGGTCGCGGCCGATAATGTGACGACCGAATTCGCGGCGAATGGAAAGGATATGAGCCGCGCGGTCGCTGTCGGCAATGCAGAGCTTATCCTCTCGCCCCTTGCCTTTTCGGAAAATAATTATCAGACAACTGTGAATGCTCCGCGTTTCGATTGCGAATTTTTCCCGGCCGGAAGCGATCCGAAGACCTGTGTTGCTTTGGACGCGGTAAAGACCGTGCGTGTTCCAACCCGGCCGGCCGCCGATCGGGGAACACAGACGTTGACATCCGACAAGCTGACGGCAAACTTTGATGCGGGCTCGCGTGAGCTTGCTTCGCTTGAGGCCCTTGGAAGTGCAAAGTTTAACGAGCGGGACCGCAACGGCACTTCGGAGAAGATCATCTACACGACCGCAGATCAGACGGTGCGGCTTCGCGGCGGCAGTCCGAACGTTTGGGACGGCAAGGCGCGGGCAAAGGCGCCGGAGATCGACTGGAACACGCGTGACGAGGTGTCGGAACTTCGCGGCGGGGCCAGTACTACGTATTACAGCGTTTCAAACACCGGCGGTGCGGCCCCGTTCGCAAAGTCGGAGAAACCGGTCTATGTGACGGCTGACAATGCAAGATTCGATCACCGTGGCGAGGTCGCCGTTTTTACAGGCAATGCCCGCGGATGGCAGGACAAGAATTACGTCCGCGGCCATCGTTTGACCATGTCCCAAAAGGACGGCCGGTTCGTTGCCGAAGAGAACGTGCAAAGCCTGCTTTACGATGCAAAGAGACGCGAGAACGGGGCCGAAACGAATCAGCCTGTCTTTGTGGCGGCGCAAAAGCTTGTTTACACTCGCGATGACCGGCATATCCGATATGAGAACAACGTAGATATACGCCAGGGCAAAGACCGCATCACCGGCGGAACAGCCGACATTTTTCTTAACGAGAACGACGAGCCTTCAAAGACGGAGATCCGCCAGAATGTAGTTATGACGCAGCCGGACCGCCGGGCGACGGGGGATTATGTCCGTTACGATTCGGAAGGTGAGATCGCTTTTCTGGAAGGCTCGCCGGCAACAGTTGAAGACACCGCTCAGGGCCGGACGCAGGCGTCGCAAATAACCATGAATTTGAAAGAGAACCGCTTTGCGGGGGAAGGCCCGTCAAGGCAGAACCCAGCAGGACGTATGCGGTCCGTTTACAAACCGCAAAATCAGTAGATCTGCACGTCTCTGTATTTCGGAAACTGAGTTGATAATTTACAATATAGGTTTGGCAATTTGGAGATCTCCGATCGTTGACTGTGGACGCAAGACCTCAAAAAGAACCGGCTGCCGTTAACGGCAATTCCGCCAAGGCGGGAGAAAGGTCTGTTGCCGCCGAGCACCTGCAGAAGACATACGGCCGCCGGCGTGTGGTTGATGACGTGAGTTTTTTCGTCAACCGCGGCGAGGTAGTTGGGTTGCTCGGTGCGAACGGTGCCGGCAAGACAACCAGCTTCTATATGCTCGTCGGCCTTGAGACGACCGAACGCGGGCACGTCTATTTGAACGGGCAGGATGTAACCAAACTGCCGATGTATCTCCGGGCCCGGCTTGGGCTTGGATATCTGCCGCAGGAGGCGTCGATCTTTCGCAAAATGACAGCCGAGCAGAATATCCTCGCGGTACTCGAGACGATGCCGATGAAGCGGGCTGAGCGATTCGAGCGGCTTGACGAACTTTTGGAAGAATTCGGCGTTACTCATGTCCGCCGTACACGCGGCGATGCTCTTTCGGGCGGTGAACGCCGCCGTGTGGAGATAGCCCGCTGTTTGGCGACCGAACCGCAATTTATTTTGCTGGATGAACCTTTTGCCGGCATCGACCCGCTTGCGATCGACGATATACGCGAAATAATCCTCTATCTCAAACAGCAGGGAATCGGCATTTTCATAACCGACCACAACGTCCGCGAAACCCTTTCCATAACCGACCGAGCCTATATAATGACCGAAGGCCGTATTCTTCGGTCTGGTTCGCCAAATGAACTTGTTGCCGATGCCGAGGTCCGGCGGCATTATTTAGGTGAACGGTTTACGCTTTAGCGGCTACTTCAGCCTGTCAAAACCGCTGGTTGATTGGACAAGCCGATGAAGTTCCGGTTCGGCGTCGATGCGCGGGATGAGGAAGCGGCCGGAGCCGTTTTCGCACAGCTTGATCTCGGTCGTGACGGCCGAGGCATAGCCAGCCGCCTCTACGGCATCACGCTCACGCGTAGAAACATTTCCGTTCGGGTAACAGAAATGGATGAGGCTGCGTTCCAGTTCTTGTTCCAGTGAGGCCTTTGACCATTCAAGTTCATTCTTGAGCCGCTCCGAGTCAACATTCGTCAGGATCGGATGAGCAGCAGTATGTGAACCGATCTCGATCTGAGCGGTCGCAATTTCGCGGGCCTGGTCCCAGGACAATGCAGAAAACTCGTGCGGAGGTGTTTCGGGGACAGTCACGTCCATAGCCTGCGCGAGTTCGGCAAGATAGACATCCTTTTCCTCGTCGGGCAGTTTTTTAAGCTCTGAGTTTAACGATCCCGCCGCGGCGAAACGCGATTCGAGCCCGCCAAGCGGCATGTCAAACACCCTTCCGTCTATTTCAAAAGTTATGCGATCGCGTCGCGTTTTGGTCAGGATGTAACGTGCCTTGTCGGTCCATATCCAGCAGTTGCCGGCAACGAAATCCGTGACAAGATAGATGGTCGCGGGAACGCCAAAAGACTTTAGGACAGGAAAAGCAATATCGTAGAAATCATAATATCCGTCGTCTATGGTGATGACGGCCGAGCGCTCCGGCAGTTTTTCGTTGGCTTTAAGCCGTGCTACTGCCTCGTTTAGCGGGATGATCTTGTAATGGCGGGCAAGGTAGCGAAGATGGATCTCGAAAACCTTGCGGGAGGTTTTACCGAATTCCTCGCCGTTGCTAAATCGGTGATACATCAGCACAGGGAGTTTTGCCCGATTCAGAAAGCGGAACGGAGCGAAGGCGTTGAGGCGGACAAGCAGGTTTGCGACGGCGGTCTTGTTCATTCAGCACCTCTTGCGAGCCGGGCCTTCAGCCGCCGTCGAAGTTCGTCCTTTTCTCGTTTGGTCGGAAGCCGGTATCGATTGCCGAGGCTTGTGTCCTGGGTTGTCCGCGAATAGTCACCCGAGGCGATCGCGGCCGCCGCATTCGCGATGAGACGGGCCGAATCTTCCCGAAGCCCCGCACGGTAGTTATCGATAAAAGCATCGAAATCGAGCCCAAATGAGCGATCATATTCCAACGGAACTTTCGTTTGCAGAACAATGTCGCCGGTGTCAACTTTCGAGGCAACAAAGTGTGCCGTCAGGCCGACCTCTGGCTCGTCATTGAATAATTCCCAAAATACCGGCGGCCCGCCGCGATAAAACGGCGCGAGGCCCTGATGCAGATTTATCGATCCGAGCTTTGGGATGGAGAAGACGCTTTCTTTGATAATGTTCGTCCCGTAGATAACGCCAAGGTCCGCGTTGGCGGCTTTCAAGATCCGAACTGAGTCGTCCGAGTGATAATTTTCAACATCGGCCACCGTGACACCAAGATCCGCGGCGGCAAGACGCGTAAGATCATCGGAGCGGGAATTTGACGGTGCCGTTCTTCCGGCCAATTTGGCCGCCGTTGCGATCAGGCCGTTGTACTTGATCGACCGCTTTAGCTTTTCAAATCTGCCTCGGGAAGGAACCGTCGCGGTCTCGATGAAGACACCAACAAGCTCAACGCCTTTCAGCATTGCAAGATGCCTGATTACAAAATCTGCACCTCCATGGGTCAGCAGAATAACGCGCATATCGGATCAGCTTGCACAAAGCCGCATGTGAGAATTAGGGGTTTACCTTCTTTTCGCGCATTTTCGTGCCTTTTTTTGTGGATTTCGTGGGCAGGGTTCTCGCTCCATTACCGCGAAACTCACGAAATCGGAGCACGAAAATGCACGAAAAGATGGCAATATTTCCGTGCTTGCGGACCTCTGCATTAGGTCAGGCGTTCTCCTTCATTGCTTCCGGCAGTTGCGTTTGCGGCTGGCGGTCGCTTGTGACGTCATGCTGAAGATTCTCGCTGTTGAGCCGATTCTCCCACGCTGCTTTTACAAACGATGTGAACAGCGGATGGGCCGCAAGCGGCTTTGACTTATACTCCGGATGGAACTGGCAAGCTACGAAAAATGGATGCTGTGCCCGGTCCAGCTCGATCATTTCGACGAATTTGCCGTCAGGCGAAATGCCGCTGAACACAAGGCCTTCCTTCTCAAGCAACTGGCGATATTCCGGGTTGAACTCGAACCGATGACGGTGCCGTTCGCCTATCTCCTCCTGGCCGCCATAGATCTCACGGGCGAGCGATCCGTCCTTCAACCGGCAGGCCCACTCACCGAGCCGCATCGTTCCGCCAAGTTCATCGACGCCGACCAGATCACGGAGCTTGAAGATTATTGGGAACGGTGTTTCTTCATTAAATTCTGTGGAATCCGCATCACGAAGGCCGCAGACGCTTCTTGCAAATTCGATACATGCCGTCTGCATTCCAAGACAGATGCCAAAATACGGCGTGCCCGACCGGCGGGCATATTTGATCGCCCGGAGCATGCCTGAAATCCCGCGTTTTCCGAAGCCGCCGGGCACGAGTATCGCGTCGAAGTCATGCAGTTCGGTCTCGTAGTCGTCCTTCATCAGATTTTCGGATTCTATCCACGTTACGTTGACGCGTAAATTATTTGCGACGC
>JADYZI010000095.1 GCA_020853255.1 Acidobacteriota bacterium | reverse complement strand
TTAAATCCAGTCGTCAGGGCCATCGTTGAAGGCACTGCACCGCGTCCCGCGGTGGTCGCCGCATCACGCGGTGTGCTCCCGCTTCCGCCTACAGACCTGCTTGAAGTGTTGGTAAGACTTGCCCGGTCGGATGACGGCGAACTTTCGACGAACGCTCGGGCCACGCTTTCGGAACAGGACCCATCGACACTCGAAGGCTCGCTTCGCACTGCGGATATCGCATCCGCCGTTCTCGACCATTTCGCGCAGCAGACGGGATTGCCGACAAGTGTGTATGAAGCGATCATCACCAATGAAAAAACAACTGCCGACACATTCGTCCGTTTCGCCCGCACTTCAAACAATGGCGAGATGCTCGAACGCCTGGCGCTCAACCAGCAGCTTCTGATCCAAACGCCGGCCTTGATCGAGGCGATAATCGCCAACCCTGCCAGCCCGTCCGAAGCCGAACGCCGGGCATCCGAAACAAAGCGCGAATTCTTTGAAAAAGAACGCGGTGCCCAGCAGATCGCGAACGAACTGCGTGCTCAGGGCAAGGAAGCGGCCGCCGAATTCATCGAACAATCAGAGTTCGGCCAGGACCTTGATGCCGCGGGCATGAACATCGATGATGCGTTGTTCCTTGCCAGCATGATCGAGGTGCCGGACAGCGAAACCGATGATTCATGGCTCGGCCTGGAATACATCGAAGAGATATACGAAGAATCCGCCGAACAGCGGCAGGCCGTGGTCGATAAGATCCTCGGCGAGTTCCGTTTCGAAGACGGCGAGGTCGGCAGCGAACGGCTTTCGGTACTGAACCGCGTGATGCAGATGGGAATGAAGGACCGCGTCAAGCTGGCGATGAAGGGCGACCGCGAGGCCCGCAATATTCTCATCCGCGACCCGAACCGCATCGTCGCCTCGGCCGTCGTCCAGAACCCGCGTATCACGGAACAGGAGATGGAAAAGATCTCGGCAATGCGCTCGATCCCCGAGGACATTCTGCGCATGATCGCCAACGACCGGCAGTGGGCACGCAGCTATGCGATCGTCCACAACCTCGCCCGCAACCCGCGCACGCCGATCGCAAATGTAATGAACATTCTGTCCCGGCTGCAGCTTCGTGATCTCACCGGGCTTTCGAAGAACAAGAATGTTTCCGACGCCGTCCGCCGCCAGGCAGCTCGATTGTCACAAGCAAGGACCGGCAAGTAACCGCGCCGATGAAGCGTTGGTCGGCGGCAGCTAAAGGAACTCAGTTATTCGCCCTGTTTTGATATATGTCCCGGCCATATCGGTGAAGGTATGGCTCGCTGCTCCCGCCCACATGCCCGCGAAAGCAGCGGCCACGAAATGCTCGCCAAGTCCGCCTCGAACAAGCTCGCCGATCTGGCTCCAGGCCTGGGCAAAGGCCGACAGATCAGGTGACTTGCCGCCGGCAAACGAGGCTCGTGCAGCGAGGGCCAGGTAAACAACTACACTCGTCACGCCCATAAAATAGATAACGCGAAAAAGTGTTCCGAAGGTCAATCCGTGCGACCACCTGGACCTGTGCTTAAATGCCGCCCGGTACGGAAACCAGATCATCCGGACGGGTCCCCATCTGGAATATTGCTTCGAAATAGTGTCGAGGTCGGGGCCAAACATCAGGCCCCCGAACGCAAACGATAATGCACAAGCCACCGCAACTGTCAGGTCCGCGGTCACGGAATAACCAACCGCAAATGCGGGAACCGTAAGTAAAAAAGTTATAGCGTCGTGAGTTTTACCGCTAGGCATTGGGTGATCAGGCAAGAGCCTCGGACATTCTGCCAAACTTCCTGAGTTAGAGACAAGTCTGAACTGCGCTGGCCGCATGAATTCTGCTAAACTTCAGAGAACAATGCCCGAGTCTCTGAATAAGCTGGCGACTACCCTGCGAATGATAAAGTTCGAACACACGCTGTTTGCTCTGCCGTTCGCGTTTCTTGGCGCGATACTGGCCGCTGAGGGCCTGCCGCCGTGGGACAAGATACTTTGGATCACGGCTGCGATGGTCGGTGCGCGCTCGGCGGCGATGACCTTTAACCGAATCATCGACCGCGAGATCGACTCTAAAAATCCGCGAACCGCGTCACGCGAGCTGCCGAGCGGAAAATTAAGTGTCGGCTTCGCATGGGCTTTTTTCGGTGTATCGGTTGCACTATTTCTTCTTGCGGCGTATTCGCTGAACTGGCTGACCTTTGCCCTATCGCCGATCGTTCTGGTCAGTATTTTGGGCTATTCCTACGCAAAACGCTTCACAGCCCTGGCACACCTGATGCTGGGCTGGGCACTTGCCATTTCGCCAACGGCCGCATGGATAGCCGTTCGCGGGACACTCGATTCCGGGATGCCGATCCTGCTGTCACTGGTCGTGCTTATGTGGACGGCCGGTTTTGACGTGCTGTACGCCTGTCAGGATCTTGAGTTCGACCGAAAGGCCGGCCTGCGGTCAATTCCGGCGCGGTACGGTATAAAACACTCCCTTTGGATCGCGAGGCTTTTTCATTTCCAGGCATTTGCGGCCCTCGTACTGCTGTTTCTTGTGACCGGATTGGGCTGGCTCGCACTTGTCGGAGTAGCGGTCGTCGGGGTGCTGCTTATCTATCAGCACACGCTGCTGAAACCCAACGATCTCTCGCGGATGAATGCCGCATTTTTTACGACCAATGCCTTTGTGAGTGTGATCCTGCTGCTCACGTTCGGTGCCGCGGTTTTCCTGCATTGAAAGTAACGACAACCGAAATGGAAGAAAACTTCTCGAACGGTGTCAGCCTCCAGGTGGCTTTAGGAAGATTGGTGTCAACGCGTCAAGCCAAACCAAATTTGGCATTGATCGTTCTCTTCATATTCCTCGGCTTGATTGCTCATACCCGGCATAGGCCTTCTTTCGGAAAAGACATATGTCGTGGGTTCAGTTTGCCTTATCCTTTCGCTGCCCTTTTTCTGTTTGGCCTGGTTTCAATTTTCTCTGGGCCAGGACGAATTGCGCATCTATCAAAACGGCTTTGCGTATAAAAGACGCGGCAGGGTCCAAAAATGCTTGTGGCCCGACATAGAGTCTTTGACCTTCGCCACGGGCAAAAGCCGCACCTCTACGCTTCCGGTCTCGACGGCCGTGCGGGACAGCCGCGGCACGCTGGTCGCGGTAAGGGCAAACTCCGGCGAGCTGATCCAATTCAATGAAAATCTCAGGTGTGGGTCTGAATTGATCGATGCAATAAAGGCCTTTCGAACAACGAGCCGCGCAAGTGCGGCGTTCGGAACGGCGAAAGAGTAAGAATAATCGCGCGATCCAACGCTATTCGTCAACGTCTTTCGCGGTCAGCGGAATGTGAAGACCGGTACCGAGCTTTTTGTTCAGCTTTTCAATAAAGTATTGCGAAAGCAGCGGCGATTCTTGCTCGACATTCTGGTGGACAAAGAAATACAGCTTTCGCATTCCCTGCTTTTTCCATTTCGCCAACCGCTCGACCCAATCATCAAGCCGCGTATAATCTGACGCATGATTCGCTCCGACCCAGCGGATGAATGGCGTCGGCGTCGTCAAACGCATATGCATCAGGTCGCGGCGGCCGGCCGTATCGACAAGCACATTCGTGATCGCGTGCTTTTCCATCAGAGCGTAAAGCCGTTCGGAAATATCAGGGTCGGTGTGCCATTCGCTTCGGCGAAATTCCATCGCGATCGGGATGCCGCATGTCCACACATTCTCGGCAAAATTTTCGACCCGCTCATAATCCTTCGCCCCAAAATTGTCATGCATCTGCAGCAGCGGCACGCCAAGCTTCCCTTTTAGAAAAACGATGTTCTCGGCAAACTCCTCGCACCGCTGTTCGACTTCCTTTAGCCGCGAATAATGCGTAACACCCTGATTGAATTTCGGAAAGAACTTAAAATTATCCTCAACGCCGTCATGCCAGCCGGTATAGGTATTCTCCCAATAACGCTTATAAAACGTCGCGTTCAGCTCGATGCAGTTGAACTGCGTCGAGTAATACCGCAGCTCGTCCTTCGCCTTCACGCCCTTCGGATAAAATCCTTTTAGGTCCTTGCTGTTCCATTTCGCACAGCCGACCCGAACCTCCATCTCCTTCGTCGTCTCCGACGCAAAAACGCCCTTCGTCGCCGGATGATCCGCCGGAATGCTGAAATCAACCTCTCCAGGATCCGCCACCTGTCCAAATTTCATATTCTTATACTGTTAGCTAGCTTCATTGGAAACCGTTATTATAGGCTATATTCAGTCGTTTTCATCGGCCAACGTTTTTAATGCATCGAGCGAATTGTCCTAGGAAGTATGTCGAACATTATAAATTCCCGCTATGCCCTGTTAGGAGACCGCCCAATGGCCGGCGGTATGGCCGATGTGTATAAGGCTTCAGATCTCGGTAATGATGGTCAAATTGTGGCCGTAAAACTGTTTCAGGATTTTGCCGGCAGCAAACATGATCCAGGTTTATTAGAGGAAGCGTATCGTCGTGAGCTCGAACATCTAAAGGCCCTCAAGCATGAAAACATCGTCGAGTTGCTGGATACCGGCGTTGACGAAGCGTCACGGAGGCGGTTTTTGGTTTTACCATGGTTGGCTACGGACCTTGAAAAATGGCTTGAAGATGAGAATAACGAGTTTGAAGGATGGGATGACTATTACGAAAGAATGGGGCGGGCCCTGCTTGAGGCAATAGCATTCGTACATGGTCGAAATTACGCTCATCGTGATCTAAAGCCCCGGAATGTTCTCATTTCCACTGACGGAGTCCCAAAAATTACGGATTTCGGAATCTCGAAATTCAAAGAGTGGGCAGAGCCCGGAGTAACGCTTGCAGTTTATGGGTCTCCACCGTATACCCCGCCGGAGCAGGACGATGGATCATACACGTTCACCAGGGACGTGTTTGGCTTTGCCGCCATAACAATCAAGTGTCTGACGAAGGCTGAACTTAACAATATCGGAGATCTTTACGATGCAATGGAAGGGCCGCGCTTTGACCCTCCGGACGACGTCGTAACGATAATCAATAAGTGTATTGACCAGATTCCTCGCGAGCGCTACAGGGATGCACGAATCCTTTTAACTGACTTAGAGAATGTCTGGAGGAAGCGCGACGTGGCCTGGAGTCCTAAGCGGACCGTGTACGTCAAGCTATCGCAGAGAGCCTTGACGGCAGTCAAGAACGATTACGGAATAAAAGACGATTCGACCGCACGAGAGTTCTACACTCGTGATCTTAATTCGATCTGTGGCGTTCAGAAAAAAGTCCAGGCCGAGGATAAGGCCGATGAAATTCATTTTGACCTATTTAGTGAATCACTTTCTTCTCACGCCAAGGTGGCCAAGGAAGGTTATCTTTTTGTATTCAATGTTAAGCCGATGTCCTGTGGGGTTTTGAGCAACATCCGTGAAAAGACTTGGATTCCCGACGAGAATTTTAAGTTTTCAATTGCCCCCGGCGCTTTGGCACCTCAATTGGCAGCAGACCTAGACGCTTTCGTTATTGAGGCAGACAAGAAGTTTGCCCAGATGGAGCTCGAACAGCGACAGCGCGCGGAGGAAGGTGAATTTGAAAAGTGGGCTCGATTGCTCAACATGCAGGTTGAATTCGAACGCGAAACGAATGTGGCGATCCGGTTCACCGAGCGATCGATTTACGGGCGAAGGGTGACATTTAAAACAGACTCCCCCGTAAGCGAGGAACTCCTCGACCAAGGTCGAATTGTATATCTAAAAGACGGCTCTAAGATCCGAGGTATTGTAGACGGTGTTAGTGAAGGGAGACTTACGCTTTTTGTTCCGGAAGACGAAGCGTCAGCGATCCCGGATTCGGGAAAGCTTGAGTTTGATTCGTGGGCGGCGAAACTTGCCGTCAATAGACAGAAGGATGCATTAGACGCGCTTCGCTTCGATCAAGCAATAAATCCGAAATTGAAGAATGTCTTAGCCAAGCCTGAAACGGTAGCGATGCCGCGCCGAGCGACGGATGTTACTTTTTTCAATTCAAACCTTGACGACGCGAAGAAATCTGGCGTGGGCCTGGTACTGGGTTCTGAAGAGCTGACTCTGGTTAAGGGGCCTCCGGGGACCGGAAAAACGACGTTTATTACCGAGATTATTTTGCAACATCTGAAGGTTAATCCTGATGCCAGAATTCTGCTTGCCTCCCAGACCCACGTTGCTCTCGACAATTGCGTGGAGGGCCTTTCCAAGGCTGATGAGACGATCAAGTTGATCAGAGTTGCAAGTACGCATACCGAGAAACGAGTCAACGAGAAGGTACGACCAAATCTTTTGCGTGAAAAGGTGGATACCTGGGGAGAATCTTGCATTGCTAGTGGGCAATCTTTTCTCGAGAAATGGTCTAAAGAACACGCGATCCCGTCAACAAAGATACAAACTGGCCAACTCGTTCGAGAATTTATTATTGCGCGCAAAAAACTGCTTCTTGACGACGAAGCAGAGCTTAAGATTTCCGAAGGCATCCTGGAGCTTGAAGGTGACGAAGGAAATACTACTCGTGAGGCCAGAGACGCAGAATTAGGTGAGCTGCGGACTCAATTGGCCGACCTCAAGAAGAGCAGAAAGAAGACGATCGAAGAACTTGCTTCGATAGAGACCGCCTTAATTGGTCTCGAGGCGGATGCGAAAGAGTTCCTAACATGGGGCCTCGACGAGATCGAAGCACGGTATGAAGAAAACTACGCGGTTCGGTCTGATGCCGAGAAGAAGCTTCTTGATCTATACGGGATCCATGCAGAGTGGCGGGAACAATTCGGCCGTCGCGAAGAATTCAAGATCGCTCTGCTTGCATCAGTAAACGTCGTTGCCGGTACTTGTCTGGGAATTGCTTCTGTTCGAGGTTTTCAGGATCTGACATTTGATCTTTGCATTGTTGACGAGGCAAGTAAGGCCACGCCCCCCGAAACACTGATTCCTCTGGTCCGATCAAAAAAATGGATGCTCGTCGGTGACGAGCGGCAGCTATCACCGTTTCAGATGACTGAAATGCAGGACCCCAGGCTTCTCGAAAAATTTGAACTTAGGAAGGAGGATTTCAAAACATCTCTCTTTTCCCATATGTCGGACCGACTTCCCAATGAATGTGTTGTTACCCTCGACACCCAACATCGAATGGTTGCCCCGATAGGGCACCTTGTTAGCGAGTGTTTCTATGAGGGGCTGCTAAAAAGCAGTGGTCCCGCTGTGGATCCGACGCTTGTAGAGGTATTCAGGAAGCCCGTTACTTGGTTTTCTACGACACGCTTAAATCGACGATTGGAAACGCCAGCGGGACAGTCCTTCCTGAATTCAACAGAGGCTCGGCAAATTAGCCAAATGCTCCGAACAATTAATGCGATCGCTGGTCAACGTGGGAAGCGATACCGGGTAGCAGTAATTGCGGGCTACTTGGCTCAAAAGGATGAGATAGAGAACTCAATCTCTAGAGTTAACGTTCCGTTTGAAGCTCTGGATATCGAAGTCAATACCGTCGATGCATTTCAAGGACGCGAGGCCGACATCTTGATCTATTCCATTACGCGCTCAAATGAAAAAGGCAATATTGGGTTCCTGAGAGAGAACGAACGAATCAATGTGGCGCTTTCACGGGGCCGCTATTACTTGGCACTTGTGGGAGATCATCGTTTCTGCGCACAAGTCACGGGAGAGAATCCTTTCAAATCAATTTTGTCCCATTTCGATCTGAATCCAGACGAATGTCGGTTAGAGACCCTTGCGGAGTTAGGTGGTCGCTGAAACTATTGTGAGAATAGAAGACATTGCAAGAAAGTATCGAGACGTCCACCCGGGCTACCGTCTTGTCGGATATACCGAGTGCGGCCTGCCATTTACCGAAACCGTACTTTCCGCGTATACGATCGAATATAAGAAACTCTCTCCCATCTTCGAGTTCACTCTTAAGGCAATTAAGGCTGGAGTCGATGACCGAGAGAGCCTTGCGAGTTTCCTCGGCTTAGATTCCGCCTTTCTCAAAGATGTCTTGTCAGAGCTTCTGAGTTCGGGAGACATCGCTCTTCAGGAACGGCTTCGCCTTACTGAAAAAGGCAAGACAGTGCTCGAAAAGGCCGAATCAGAAACTCCGATTGAACAAAGTATAACGATTGATTTTGACCGTACGTTGGAAAGGCCGATGAACCTTTTCGGTGAACGCCGCCTAGCGCCGCGGGATCTGAAGGAGGACGGAATGTTGGAAATTCCACCGATCCCCGTGAGGCGGATTGAGCTTCAGGATCTGAATCTGGATGAAATTCAGGCACTCCTTGACCGCATCTCGAAGAGCGCTAATGCACCTAGGCGGGTTATCTTATCTGTTAAGGAAGTCGGCAGACAGACGAGCAAGTTCCGAGCTGCTCTTGCTCTGAGGTACCAGAATTCAAGCGGAGAAGAGCGGATATCGTTTGCGATCGACGGCATTCTGAATCGAGAGTTGGAAGATGCGTTTGCCCGTAAGCATGGTATTGCGAAACTCAACTTGGAACGATTTAGAAAGACCGAATCAGACGAGCAACTTGATCAAGAAATAGCGAAATACAAAGACCAGATCACCGACGATGAAACGGTTGCGAGGCTCACTGAACAGGAGGCTGTTGCGAAGGTGGCCATCGCCGAAGCGGGAGAGAAAATAGCGACGTCAAAGTCCGAAGCAGAGCAGGTCTTAGCACGTGCGGAGCTAGACACGGCGCGAAAGCAACACGAAAAAATCGATGAGGAATTGAAGAAGGTCACGAGCATCCGAAATCTTGCAGTATTCGATCATCCAGACATCCTCGATGACGCGCTTTCAAATAGCCGACAACGGCTCATGATTATCTCGCCGTGGATTAGAAGAAAAGTCGTAAACGAACAGTTTGTGAAACAAATTGAGAATCTGTTAAGACAAGATGTGAGCGTTTATCTTGGTTACGGTATTGGCGATAACAAAGGGGATCCTTGGCCGATTCGCAAACTGAACGAATTAATGAGCCGTTTTCGCAACTTCTATTTTGTTGAGTTTGGTGATACTCACGCAAAACTTCTGATCTCGGATGATAGATTTTTTGTCGTCAGCAGCTTTAATTGGCTTTCTTTCAAGGGTGATCCAGCCTCGACCTTTAGGGACGAACAAGGCGTGTTAGTAGCAATGCCGGGGCTAGTTAACCAAAAGTTCGAGGAGCAAATCCTCCGATTCAAATCTTTTAATGAGTAGCAGTAAAAGAGATATGCAGTTCTCATTTGATTCAAATTTACGGGAGATTGCCTTCAAGGTAGAAGACGGCGAACGTCTGACGTTCGACGAAGGCGTCGCGCTTTACAATACTGCCGACTTGAACGCGCTCGGCAAGCTTGCCGACACCGTTCGCCGGCGAAAGCACGGCTTGACGACGTATTACAACGTCAACCGGCATTTTAATCACACGAACATCTGTGTTGCGGACTGCAAATTCTGCGGCTTTTACAAACGCGCACGTCAGGAAGGAGCCTATACGCATTCCGTCGAAGAAGGCATTGAGATCGCTCGTGCGGCGGTTGCCGAAGGTGCGACCGAGCTGCACATCGTCGGTGGGCTGAACAGCAAGCTTCCCTTTGAGTACTACACCGATCTTTTCTCGTCATTAAAGCGCGAGTTTCCAAAGCTGCATCTCAAAGCGCTGACAATGGTCGAGCTTGATTTCTTCGCACGCTTTTACAAGATGTCCGACGAAGATGTGATCGAAAAACTCCACGCCGCCGGAATGGATTCATGCCCCGGCGGCGGTGCCGAGATCTTTGCGGAGCCGACGCGTTCGCGCATCTGCGATCACAAATGCGACGGCGGCCGCTGGCTCGAACTCGCGGGTAAGGTCCACAAAGCCGGCCTCAAGACCAACGCCACAATGCTCTACGGCCATATCGAATCCATCGAAGACCGCATCGACCACCTCGTCCGACTCCGCGAACAGCAGGACAAGACCGGCGGCTTCCAATGCTTCATCCCGCTCGCGTTCTACCCGCCCGGAACCGCACTCTCGCAGCTTCCCGGCCCCGACGCCATCGACAACCTCAAGACCATCGCCGTCTCGCGCCTGATGCTCGACAACTTCGACCACATAAAGGCCTATTGGGTCATGCTCGGCAAAGCCACCGCCCAAACCGCGCTCCACTTCGGCGCCAACGACCTCGACGGAACCATCACCGACGGCGGCGAACTCACCCACAGCTACGCGAACGAAGGTGAAGTCAAAATGACCAAACAAGAGATCATCCAGATGATCGAGCGGGCGGGATTTGAGGCAGTGGAACGAGATACCGTTTACAACCGCGTAGAGAAAATTGCGGCATAGAATATGATTGACGAAATTCGAGAGAAAATTCCCGCGGGTCTCTTCGAGTTTTCAAAGCATGCGGCCGATCAGAGTATTTTGCGGGGCGTTAGCGTTAAAGAGTTACGCGACGCCATTCAACAGGGTGAGATCATCGAAGACTATCCAGATGACAAATACGGTCCGAGCTGTTTGATTTTCGGGATAACGGATGACGATCGGCCACTCCACGTCCAATGCAGCTATCCGTCGCGAACTCTCTTAAAAATCGTGACACTGTACGAGCCTGATGATAGTCTGTGGATAGATTATCGAGTGAGGAGGAAGCAAAATGCAGGGTGAAACCCTTAAAGAAGCAAAAGTAACTTACACGTTGGAAATGGATGACAAATTCATCATCATTGAGAACGTCCCGGCACGAGTGTGCGAAGAGACAGGAGAGCAGTTCTTCTCACCCGAAACGGTTGAGAGCCTACAGCAAACGGTATGGGGACACAAGTTACCTAAACGTATGATCGAGACGCCTGTCTATGAATTCGCGATGTAGCATGCTCGGCAAATCAACCGCCCAAACCGCCCTCCACTTCGGCGCCAACGACCTCGACGGCACCATCACCGACGGCGGCGAACTCACCCACAGTTACTGCGGTCGAATCCGGCGGCGAATCCAAAATGACCAAGCAAGAGATCATCGAAATGATCCACCGCGCCGGCTTCGAAGCTGTGGAAAGAGATACGGTGTATAATCGTGTTGGAAATGTTACCGCGTGAGGTAAAGCAATGACGCCAAATCCTATTCCAGCCAAAATGTCGCCCGAAGAATTTCTTGCATTTGAAAGGGCTGCAAATGAAAGGCACGAGTATCGCGATGGTGTAGTCGTTGCCATGTCCGGTGCAAAACGCAGACACAACACAGTTTCGACTAATCTGTCGGGTTTGCTGTGGCAGCATTTAAGAGGTAAGGACTGTGAAAGCTATTCTAACGATATGCGAGTCTGGGTGCCGAAGACTCGACTCTACACCTATCCCGACATAGTCGCCGTTTGCGGCAAACCGGAATTTTTGGATGATGAGTTCGACACGCTGCTCAATCCCGCACTGATTATAGAGATTCTATCCGCCTCTACCGAAAGCTACGATCGCGGTGAAAAGTTTCAATCTTATCGAAGCATTCCGACACTAAAAGAATATCTTTTAGTCGCCCAAGATCACCCTCATCTGGAAAAATACGTGAAACACGGAGATGGATTTTGGATGCTCTCAGAAGCTGCCGGATTTGACAGCAGCGGCATCATGCTCGAATCGATAAATTGCAGTTTATCGCTCACGGATGTTTACGACAAGGTAGATTTCGATTCCGATTGATCCAGACGACACCATCACCAATGGCGACGAACTCACCCACAGCTACTCCGTCGAATCCGAAACGCAAGTCAAAATGACGAGGCAAGAGAACATCGAAATGATCAAACCCGCGGGCTTCGAGGCCGTCGAGAGAGATACGGTATATAATCGCGTGGAAACGATGTCCGCATATAAATGAAATCCATTGGAGATTACGGACAACCTGCTCTGAAAATCGCTGGCTTCCAGCTATGGATTCATGGCCGGGAACGCCCTGGTGCAGCAGGTGAAGACGGAGACTGGCTTAAAGTGAGTGCCCATTGTGGAGATCACGGAGCCAGTGTATGGGCTGAAGGTTCAATCATGATGCTTGGTGACATAATCTTCCTGCGGAACGGCTGTAGAGGCATGTTAGACGGTTTGGTCGACGAGGCAGCCATGTCACCATTAGAGCCGGAATTGTCTTTGTCCATAAAGAAGAGTGATAGTCTAGGGCACGCGGAATTGGTCGTCAGGATAACTCCCGATCACATGAGGCAAAGGCATCGGTTCGAATTTGAAATTGACCAGAGCTATCTGCAATCGGTTGTTGATGAGTGCGATACCATAATCAAGTTATTGACGTCTGATCCGGCGGCGAAGTAAAAATGACCAAACAGGAGATCATCGAAATGATCGAACGTGCCGCCTTCGAGGCCATGGAACCCGACACGGTTTACAACCGCGTCGCTGCCGCAAAGTGAAGGCGAATATGTGTGTAGAAATTATGTTAATATACGAATATGACACAGAATTTTAATGCGGTAATCATCAAAGAAGGCGAGTGGTATGTTGCCCAGTGTCTGGATGTTGATGTGGCTTCACAAGGCAAAACCGAAGATGAAGCCATGAAAAATCTAAATGAGGCGCTATTGCTTCATTTTACTCCGCCTGTGGCTACTTTGCTGCCGAACGTCCGGCATTTTGAATTAGAGATAGCTGCGTGAAACCACTCCCGTATCGTTAGGTCAGACGCAAACTTCTGAAAGCGGGCTTCTATGAGGTCGCTCAAACCGGTAGCCATGTTAAGTTCGCCAAGCCCGTAGCAAAAGGCTTTGTAACTACGACGGTTCCAAAACATCGTGAAGTGGCAAGTGGAACACTCCGAAGCATCCTAAGACAAGCATTTCTTACTGAATCCGAATTTGAAAAACTATAAGTTTGCTGGCAGATTTCCACTTCAAAGCCAACGACCTCAACGGCACCATCACTGGTGGCGGCGAACTCACCCACGCCTACTCCGTCGAAGAAGGCGGCGAATCCAAAATGACCAAGGACGAACTCATATCCATGATCGCCCGAGCCGGCTTCGAGGCTGTGGAAAGGGATACTGTGTATAATCGAGTGGAGAAAGTCGCGGCTTGAAAGTCAAAGATGTCATAAAATTGATCGAGAAGGATGGTTGGTACATGGTGCGAACGCGGGGAAGCCATCGACAGTTTCATCATCCTGTCAAGTCCGGCTCGGTGATCATCGCGGGAAAAGAAAGTATTGACATGCCGGTCGGAACTTTGAACAATGTCTTGAAACAAGCAGGATTGAAGAAATAATTATGCGGTACATGGTCGTTATAGAACAGGGTGAAACCAGTTGGGGAGCATACGTTCCCGACCTTCCCGGATGCGTCGCCGTTGGCGAAACCGAGGCAGAGGTGAAACAGCTTATCCAGGAGGCGATCGAGTTTCATCTGGAAGATCTAGCCGAGTCGGGTGCACGAATTCCCTCGCCGATGTCGAAGAGTGATTATGTAGAGGTTCTGGCCGCGTAGATCATCGTGTTGAACGAGCAGGCGAGTCGGAACCCAGTCGCGATCACTGCCGGTTCTGACTCGCGCGACCTCGAACGTCGCCTCACCGACGGCGGCGAACTTACCCACAGCTACTTTGTCGAATCCGGGGGCGAGGTGAAAATGACCAAGCAGGAGATCATCGAAATGATCCACCGCGCCGGTTTTGAAGCCGTCGAGAGGGATACGGTTCATAACCGGGTTGAGCGAATTGCGATGTAACTCGTCAATGCCAGATCTTTTGTGGACAATAAATGCTCTTGTCGATAAATGGCGAGCCGAAGGAACTAGGCTGCTCCCGCCACTCAACCAAGAAAGCGTAGTCGCTGCCTTGAACGAAACTGGACGAAAATACTCGGCTGATGTTGTGAAGCTCTATTCTACAACCGGCGGAATGGCCGATTGCGAAATGGATGATCGCTGGTGGTCGCTTTGGCCTCTTCGCGAGGTGTTTTCAGAAAACGCCGGATATAAACGAAGTGAAATACTCTTCGCCGACTTTCTTATTCATTCGCACCTTTACATTTTCAAATTTGAAACTGAAACAAATTCATCTGTATGGATCGATTACTTTAATGGTGAGGAACCAGAGAGGGTAGCATCTAGTGTAGCGAGTTTTTTTGAATCCTTGTTACACAATCCAGGCAGTCTACAAATGTTTGACGATTAGTCATGGCGAACGATTGATTCGGGCTTTGCCCCGGCGCAGGGCGGTCAGGCTTGCCTGACCGCCGTGCATTATGGCAGAGCCAAGAAACGTACCTTAAGTGTACCAACCGGAATTATTGGAATCTTGCTTCAATTTCCCGCGCTTGCCCCAAAAGACTTCTTGGGCTTTGCCCCAGAGCAGTGCAGTCAGGCTTGCCTGACCGTGCGACTCACCTCAGAATCTCAGGAGCGGGCTGTGCCTGCAGGGTTATGAAAGAGAAAATCGACAGGAGAACTTTCATCGTCGGCGTTTCTGCCGGGGTCGGGACTCTCATTCTAAATTGTGGTCGTCAAGGCCCTTCCAACTCTGCCCTTCCCGGAGACGTCACGAGGCTTGATTTGAGCGAGGCATCTGTTGCGGTCGCACGACGGGAGATTTCACCTGTCGAGCTTACAAAGGGGTGTCTGGATAGGATCGACCGGCTGGATCAGCACCTTAACTCCTTTATTACCGTCACCCGAGAACAAGCGTTGGAAGAGGCTCGCACCGCGGAGCAGGAGATCATGAATGGCCGCCTGCGCGGACCGCTGCATGGAATTCCGATCGCTATCAAAGACAATATCGACACGGCCGGCGTCCGTACGACCTGCGCGAGCGGTGTCTTTGCCGATCGCGTGCCAACCGAAGATGCCGAGGTCGTGAAGAGACTCAAAGCTGCCGGTGCAGTTTTCCTCGGAAAGCTGAACATGCACGAATTCGCCGGCGGCACAACATCGGAGATCAGCCACTTTGGTGCGATACATAATCCCTGGAATCTCGACTATGTTGCGGGCGGTTCGTCCGGCGGTAATGGAGCCGCTGTTGCGGCTGGTTTATGTTTTGGAACGGTTGGAACAGACACCGGCGGCTCGATCCGCATTCCGGCATCGAGCTGCGGTGTTGTAGGCCTCAAACCGACATATGACGTTGTCAGTACAAAAGGGCTGGTATATGTTTCGCGATCTTTCGATCACATCGGCCCGATATGCAGGACGGTGGCCGACACGGCTTTAATGTTTCGCGCGATGACGGACAACGCGGTGGCGACGGCGTTCGACCCGCTCTCACCACCTCCAGTTTCAGATTTCCGTGTCGGGCTTTTGAAGGCGGCCGTCCCGATCTGTGATGCTCCGGTCGAGCAGGAGGTCGAGGCGGTATTTATGGACGCAGTAAATGTTATCCGATCATTGGTTGCGAACGTACGGGACGCCGATCTGCCTATGCCGGAGTTCGACGACATCATAGGCGCCGAAGAGTATGCATTCCACGAACCTTACCTGTCCAGATCGCCCGAACTTTACGATCCGAGGACGCGGGAAAATATCCTGGAAGGCAAAAAGATCTCATCGGCCGAATACACAAGGTCGCTAAAACAGCTTGCGGAACATCGGCGCACCATCGGAACGGCATTTACGGATGTTGACGTCGTTCTGTGCCCGACGCTTCCGGGCCTGCCCATACGAATAGCCGACGCAACGGAACCATTCGCACTGAATGCTTGCACATTCGCATTCAGCCTCGGCGGCCTGCCTGCGATCTCAGTGCCTTGCGGGTTTTCAAGCACGGGCCTTCCGATCGGCCTCATGATCGGCGGGCCGCCGCTGTCCGAGGGGCGATTGCTCGCACTTGCTGCTGCATACGAAAAAGCGACCGGGTGGCAAGAACAGCGTCCTTCGCTTTAGGTAAGGCGGCGAATCCAAAATGACAAAAGCCGAACTCATCTCAATGATCGCCCGAGCCTTCGAAGCCGTGGAACGCGACACCGTGTATAATCGTGTGGAAGGAATCGCAACATGATTAAGTTAACGAATCTTACTAACAGGTTCATCTGTGTACTGGCTACAATTCTCGCTCTCTCCTTTCTAGGTTGTGAAACAGCTAGTGCGCAATGCGCGTGCGCCAGACCGAATATTACGGCGATCGAAGAATTCAAGGATGCAGACCTTGTCTTCACCGGCGAAATCATGGATATCCAAAAGTCGGAACTTGACGACCAACAGCGCTATTACGAAACGGTAAAGATAGCTGTCAATCGTGCTTGGAAAAAGAATGTTGATTCGGTCGTAACGATCAAATATTACGTTTATGGTTGTATCCAAGGTTGGAAAGTTGGGGATAAGTATCTTGTGTACGGCTATCTGAATCCGGATAAGGTCACATATTCGACGAGATGCTGCTGCTCGCGAACGGGAAGGGTAGAGAAAACTGAAGCGGACATAGCTGAATTCTTTAACGGCGGCTACTCTCTCTCACATGTAAATGTTCCGCAGAAAGAGAAGGTGATTGCTGCTGGTTGGATGAATAGCCGAGCCACCAATTTCCAAAACCCGCTTTATCCGTCAGCCATCAAGAAGCCGAGACCTGCGGCTCGAGTTGAGGTAAGGATCATGACGGATGCAGACGGCAATGTTATATCCGCATATGTCTCTCGCGGACCGACCGACTTTCATAACGCCGCCCTCGATGCGGTCAGAAAACTTAAATTTCCACCTACCTCATTGTCCGGCGTTCCGACGAAGGTTTCGGGATGGATTTCATTCGATTTCAAGCCGTAGGGCATGCCCCAAACCGGTGCGGGCAGATGAGCTAGGCTGTATTTGATCCGGTAAGAACGGAGCTGACTGCGTTACCATGGAGCAAGGCGTCTAAAGTCGGAGGGAATTCAGAGAAGCCGATGAGCGAGGCACCTACATTGATCAGCGCACTAGAAGCGACTCCGGGGATTATTTTTCCTTTGATCCGCTAGGAAAGACCCGGCTTTTGATATTTACCTCGATTCGTATTCGGCTCTAATCGTGAAGGTTTTATGACGAACCGTAGACTCACTTACATCTTAATACTCATCGCAGCCTGTTTGGCGTTCACGTCGGTTCAAGGTTTGGGGCAAACTGCACCAAAGAACGAGAAAGGCGTCCGCTACATTTACTTGATACGACACGGTGAATACGATCACGAAGACAAGGCCGACTCCAAAACCGGCAAGAATCTTGTGAAGCTTGGGCATAAACAGGCGCGTTATATGGGGAAGCGTCTAAAGAAGCTTCGGCTGAAGTTCGATATGTTCGTCAGCAGCGAGTACACCCGCGCACGCGAAACCGCGGATGACATAGGCAAGTCGATCAAACGTACGCCCACAAGAGATCCATTGCTGAACGAATGTACGCCGGCCTCGACTTCGGATAAAAAAGAGCCGTCAGAGGATGACGAGTCCGGATGCGACCAAAGACTCGACGCGGCCTGGGCGAAGTATGTGCAGGCATCGCCCGGCGGGGATGTGCGCGACGTTCTCGTCTGCCACGGCAACGTAATCCGCTGGTTCGTAAGCCGTGTGCTCTCGGGCAACGGCAGGCTGTGGCGCGGTATGGCGATCGCCAACGGGTCTATTACCGTCATCGCTGTCCGTGCCGATGGATCGACACGTGTTGCGGCATACAGCGACACCGGCCACATACCCGCTGACAAACAAACATGGACTGGCGACGGTGCGGGCTGGCAGCCTAAGACAAAAGACAAATAGCCATAGATCGCCCGCTGTAGATTTTGCTGGCCCACGGCGGCCAGGCAAGCCGAACCGTTTTGCATTGCGACATTCGCTCGAAGTAAAATAACGTCGTCCCGATAAGGGACATGGCAGCCTTTCGATCATCTGTTTGAATCTTTGTTTCCCATACAAAACTAATGAACCTCATCAATACACCCACAACACTACTTATCTGCGCATTTGTTCTTTTTTCCGGCGTGCTGCATGCGCAGAGTTATCAGGAAATGGATGCTGAGGCTGCCGCGGCCAGTGAACGGCTATGGGACAGTGCTTTTCTTGATCCGATAGCGAAAAAAGTTGCCACCGAGTTCGACGCAGGGAATTTTGAAAATGCGGTCGAGGAAGCGAACAAGTTTCTGGCATACGCACCGGACGCTATTGGCGGTATCCAGCTGAATCGCGGCCGGGCGCACTTCGCTCTCTACACCAGCACCGGCGATACCAAACATTTCACGAAGGCGCGTGCCGACTTTCTTTACGCGATACTGAACAAGCCGGAGGACGTGTGGAATCGCCTCCTTCTCGGCCATCTGTATTTCGCCGCTAAGCTCGGCCTTGAAGCAGACCGTGAGTATTCAAAGGCCCTGGCGATGGACCCCGCTTCCCTTTCCGCACTAAGAGGCAAAGCCGCCGCCGCATACTACGCACGCGACATGCAAGGGTGTGTGAACGCCATCAAAGGCGTGATGGCACATCCGGAGTACAAAAAAGATAACGACGCGTGGTATCACTTTCGGCTCGGCCAGTGCTACGCTGTGCTTGGCGACAAGGCGAATGCCAAGCAGAATTTCGAAAAGGCTGTGGCAATGGAGCCGGGTTGGAAGTCGTCATGGCCCTATATGGCTTTCGCCAAGGACGGCTACACCTGCAAACCCGCGGGGCGAAAGAGCCCTGACAAGCCGTTCGACCGATACGTGCATGATCTGCGCGCCTACCATTGCCCGGGCGGAGGTGCCATTTCGCTGTTTATCGCCGAGAAAGAGGATCCGAATCCTGGGGATGACGGCTTGTTTCACGAGACCGAGTTCAAGCGCGTGGTGAATCAGGCCGGGTATCCCGAATCACTTACGTACGGAAACGGCGAGATGTTATACAACGATGCGATCTTCTGGCTCGAATCGGCCCGCAGAAGAGGGAAGTCGATCGATATGAAGGCCCGCAACGAGTTCCTCGAAGTCCTAAACCACGCGCTCAACATAAAGGATGGCGTCAGCCGTGACCGAAACGCTCCGGATTACCGCATCCTGGCCCGCTATGAGCGTGCAAAGCTTCTCCTTGGCCATCCCGACAAGCAGATCAAGCTACTCGCATGGAAAGACCAAGTTGTTTTGTCGAATATTCCTGCGGCCGAAGTAGCCGGAAAGCCCGTCGCGAATAACGGAGCGGACGTAAAGACCCGCATCATCCGCGGCCGCATGTATGCGGAGGTAAAGGATAACCAGCGGGCAGCGGTCGCCGAATTCGATGCTGCTATCAACATTCTGAGATCGAATTACGGCAAAGACTCGATCACCGCCGACGCACCGATCATGGCTGAACTTTACTGGCGAAACGGCGACGCTCTTGCCAAGCTCGGCGAGGTCGATAAGGCCGCCATCGCTTACGCCGATTCGCTTCAGGTCAGCCCGATAAATCCCGATGCAATCGCAGGTTTGGAGCGGCTAAGGATCAGCCCGCAAGTGTCAGCAAATCGTACGGCCGCTAACAAGGTCTATGAGATCGAGCAGATGGCTCGCATAAACGAGATCGCCGCCCAGGCCAACAAAGCGTATTCCACATTTCAGGCGAGCACCGGCAGCGGCCGTACACTCAAGCAGAAATGCGATGCCACCAGCATCTTCTACGGTAAGCTGGCGGATGAACGCGGAAAGCTTATTTCGCTTGGCGGAAATATCGCTCACGGGACCAAACTCCGCGAACATTACACGAACACGCTGAATTCGATTGACAACGCAATGAAACTCGCCAACTCAGGCCTAAGCGCCTGCTGATCCGTTTTGAAGCGCCGTGCCTTACATTGATCGAACGACAACCTTAGCCATCTGACACGTATACCGCGTAGCGGTAATAGAATGTAGCCGTGGGTTCAACACACGGACGCTTAATGAATACGTTCTTGTCGCGTCAGCGGCGGTTGAATCGCCGTAAACAAATTCTTCAATTGTCGCTGACGCGACAATATTATTCTTGTTCGACATACCGTGGGTTGCAACCCACGGCTACAATCATCCGACCGCTACGCGGCCAATGAAGAACATGAGAAAACTGATTGCCGCGATGAATATGACGCTTGACGGTTTTGCGGCCACGACAAGATGAATTCTGGGTACAAAGGGTGATACGCAAACTTTTTTACATGCTGGTCGTAATCACGGTGCTCAGCGGCATTGTGTTTGGTCTGTGGCAGGTGGCAAATTCACGGACGTTCCAGTTCTTCGGCGACATCGTTCCTAGCGTCGCAAGCGACGAAAAGCAAATCGCCTTAACTTTTGATGATGGGCCGGCACCAGGAGCGACCGACGAGATACTCCGTATCCTAAAAGAGGAAGACGTAAAAGCGACCTTCTTCTTAATTGGCAATGAGATCAAGAAATTTCGCGAAGAGACAAGGAAGATCGTTCTTGATGGGCACGAGATAGGGAATCATTCTTTCTCTCATCAGAGAATGCTTCTGGTTTCACCGAATTTTGTCGCAAATGAGATTGAACAAACGGACCAACTGATCCGTGATGCGGGCTATGCCGATCCAATCCATTTCCGGCCGCCATTCGGCAAGAAGCTCTTTACGCTGCCATACTACCTATCGAAGCACAATAGAAAGACCATCATGTGGGACGTCGAACCAGAAAGTACAAAGTCTGTCGCGAACGACACCGCAGCTATCGTCAAGCATGTTGTTAACAATGCGCGTAGTGGCTCGATCATTATCCTTCACGTTATGAATGATCCGGAAAGAATTTCGATGAACGCTGTGGGCCCCTTGATACGAGGCTTGCGAGAACGCGGTTTTCGTTTTGTAACCGTGTCGGCGTTAATCGGAAGGTGATGTTATTTTTTGAATTGTGACGGAACTGATTTCGGCGATGAATATGACGCTTGACGGGTTTTGCGACATTTCTGCCGCTTACAAATTTCAGTTCCTATTTCTTGTTAATTCTCGTGATCTTCCAAAGTTGGGTTGGGTCGCTGTCAGAGGTCTTTACCATTTCGAAGTAATAACTGTCTGATGAAATAGCTTCGAGCGCTTTAGATTCGCCGAGCGACTCGGAAGTCAGTCGAAAATAGTCGTTGCCGACAGGCGTCATCTTCCAATTCTGACCGGAGGTTTTGGCGGCGTCCTTTAATTTAACCTTTATCTGGTCTCCGTCGTTTTCGATATCGAGGACCTTTCCTTCCTTGAGCCATTCGGTTGATAGGGCAAAGTAATTTCCTGTCGTCGGGGAAAATTTCCAGCTCTCGCCGCCAGTATTCGCGGTGGGATCCAACGCAACGACGTCGTAGTTGCCCATGTTCCTGACCTGAAGGGCAGTGGCGTCACCGAACTTCTTGCTCGACAGCCGAAAGAACCCCGCGCCCAAATCGGTCCGTTTCCACAACTGGCCGTCGCCATCGTCCTTGTCTTTCATCCTAAGGATCTGAGTTACATTCAGCTTCTGCGAAAGTGCTTTTTCATCGCCAAGCCATTTGTTCGTCAGGCGGTAATAGTCTCCCTCGACATTTGTGATCGCCCAGAGTTGGCCGTCGTCGTTCGCTGACTTTGCCATTTGGGCAAATTTATCGGCCTCATCATCTTTGATCTCGAGCGACATTTCGGTGCCCGAACTCAGATTAGTGAACCGGTAATAGTCGTCGTCAGCGGCCGTCACAGACCACTGAAGTTCGGGCTTATCGCTATACGGTGCCATCAATAAAGAAGGGGCCTTTTGCAAGGGAGCGGTATCGAATCCTAGAGTGACATCTCCGCCTCCTGATTTGGTCGTGATCCGATACGTTCGTTTTGGCTTTAGGTTGGCGCATTGGACCAGGAGGAACGATGCAACGAGAATGACGGTGATCTTTAGGATTAGCTTCATTGACCTGCTCCTGACCTATCGGCGCGTAAAGTACATTACGCCGCCGTCGTTCAAATGTATCTCAAGCGATTTTCCGCCAGCTGAGATCGAATATGTTACTTCGCCCTCGTCGCTACCATCCTCAGATTGCATCCGGAGCTTACTACTGCTTAGGACGATGTAGTTGCTTAAGTATTCTTTTCCTTCCTTAAGGATGATCTTTCTCGTTCCTGTCTGGGTGTTGCCGACCGTCGTCGGGGCGCTGAAGACATAGGTCGTCTTGTCAGGGCCCGTCATTAACCATCTTCCAGCCAGCGGGAAATTTGTCTTCACCTGAGCCGGTGGAGCGGCATTCGTATTCGCCGCAGCGACATTCGCATTGCTGGCGGCAATATTCGTATTCGCGTTCGCCGCCGGCTGTGTGTTAGCCGGTTCGTCTGCCTTCGGAGCCGATCTCGACACCTTTGCCTTATCAGATCTACTATCCTTCTCCCACGGCTCGGATGTCCCGGAAATGAGTTCGGGTAAATATATGTATCCAGCAATGCTGGCGCCTGCAATGATCGGGATAAAAAGAAGGAGAAGGATGATCTTCAAGAATCGATTTTGGCTCTTAAGTTTTGTATCTTCCATATGGACGCACTGATATTCAATTGAGATTATTTAGGATCCAAATTGTTGATCGGAAATAGATATGCTAACCAAGGATGCGTCAGTCCGCAAATCGGAGTGAAGAAAAGAATCGATATGAGAAAACTGATCGCCGCAATGAATATGACTCTTGACGGGTTTTGCGACCACGACAAGATGGGTGCGGATGACGAGATACACGAGCATTACACCGATCTGCTGCGTGGTGCGGGCGTGGTGATCTATGGGCGGAAGACCTTTCAGCTGATGGAGTTTTGGCCGAAACTACTCGCGAATTCTTCGGGTAACAAGGCGATGGATGATTTTGCGGTGGCGATAGACAATGTTCACAAGATCGTTTATTCGCGCACACTGGAAAGCGTCGAGTGGAAGACGGCAGAGCTGAAAAGGGAACTCATAAAGGAAGAGGTCGTCGAACTCAAACAGCAACCGGGCAAGCCGATCTTCGTCGGTAGCCCGAGCTTGATAGTCCAGCTCGCCAACCTCGGCTTTGTCGATGAATTCCAACTCGCTATCCAGCCAACAATAGTCGGCAGCGGCATGGCTTTATTTAAAGACATCACAGACAGGATCGATCTTCGGCTCTTGAATACAAAGACCTTCGGCTGTGGAGCCGTACTTCATTACTATGAGACCAGATAAAATGAGCCACGAGACCGAGCCTAAGAAAACTCATTGAACAGAAGGACATCGAAAGGCTTCGCAACGGCCAGATCACAGGTTTCTGCACGTTTAGCGACAAGCACGGGGCTTTCAAATACGCCGGCCTGACCAAAGCCGCTGAATAACCGAGTTGCCTATTTGTTCAAACCAAGACGCTTTTATAAGATGTCCATACTTCACCCTAACGAAGTTTTACAAGCCGTTTTACCAAGCTACTACAAGAACAAGTATGAAGATCGGATCATTTATATTGGCATTTTTACTTTTGATCGTTTCAGCTGCGGCGCAACCGGCAAACGATATCATATCTTTGCTGGAAAAAGGTGACACTGATGGTGCCTTGGCAAAAATAAACACTGCGTTAAAGACCAAGCCGACCGATCAGAATTTATTGACGCAAAAGATCCGCGTTCTTGTTATCAAAAAACAATACGCCGAAACCGAATTACTTGCCGGCAAATTGCTCGCCCGCAACCCGAAAAATACGATCGCTCTAAATGCGCGAGGCGTTGCAAAACGCGACGGGAAAAAGGATTACACCGGTGCTCTCGCAGATTTTGACAAGGCTCTCGCTGTCGACGCCGAATATCCGCAAGCTTCATTCAATCGGGCATTAGCGCTTTTTTACGGGCAGTTGGGCAAGAAGAGCGAGGCATTGGATGCCTTTTCCTATGCGATAGAGATCAATCCGGAAAATGCGACAGCCCGTTCTCTACGCGGCCGTTTGTACAATGAATTCGGCAGATACAAACTCGCGCTTCTTGATCTCAACAAAGCTCTGTCGATCAATAAGGCTCTGCCCGTCTATGCAGACCGTGCCTACGCCGG
>JADYZI010000094.1 GCA_020853255.1 Acidobacteriota bacterium | reverse complement strand
TGTTCCGCCACGTAAAATTCTCGCGCTCAGACAAAAGATCGACCGTCATGCCGACCAGATATGGCACCAGAAGGCCAAAACACAAAGAGACAAGAATACACCCGATCCCGGCCGCCATTTGCCAGCGGTACGGTTTGACGAATCGAGCGAATTTGCGGATCGGTGTCATCCCAGTTTAAACGGCTTTGTATTTTCCAGCGGCTTCTTTTTCCTCACTTCACCTTCTTCTGCGGTTAGGGCCAGCGACAAAACCCAGAAGAAGATCACAAAAGGAGTTTGTCGATGGGCACCTTTTTGAATCCGCTTGGTATTGTGAAAGCGTCAGCATCCGGTTCACGTTTGAAGTTGACGATCTCAACGGTGAACGCAAGCGTTCGCGTCCCGCCGGCAAGCGAAAAGAACTCCTGTTTCACAGGCATCCCGACCGACTCGTCATAGTGAACGACGATCTCGCTTGATCCGCCGTTTGCCGGGCGGATGGTGTACACGGCCATATTTCCGTCGCGGGCCGTTTCTTCAAATTCTGAACGCTGTCCGGTGTTGAGAAGTTCGTGTGTCAGCTCGCTGAATTGCCCGCCTGTGCCCGTTTGGCCCTCGGCGTACAGGCCGCGGCCGATGTCAAGAATATAATTCTTATCTGTCTGGAGCAGGGCACGTTGAGCTGGTTCGCCATAGTCAAAATCAACCCGCCGCCACGTCCCTTTTTTCGCGATCCGCTTTCGCCGTACGATATTGCCTGCTGTCTCTACTATCTCACACTGGAAGTTTTCGGGCTCTGTCGTCTTGAACGGAATATTGCTCTTCGTGTCATCCGAAATACGGGTGACAATGTCCCCGCGCGTACCGAATATTCCGCATCCCGTAGTTGATAACATAATCAGGAGTCCGACGAGGAGGGATTTAGTAGGATTTGACAAAAACATTAAGGTTGTTCGAAGTTTATCATAATGACACTGAACGGTGACAAAACGCGCGGTTTGGCACGCTGGCAAGCGGCATATATCACCGCGGCCGCGTTTTTGCTGCCTGTTTCACCGCTGCTTTATCTTCAGGGACAGTACACGCGGCGGAAGATCGGGCTTTTGCCCGATGCCGGCGGCGAGAGATCGGGAAGCGTCGGCGCCGGCGAACCTGCCGCAAAGCTGCTGGTCATTGGCGAATCCACCGTCGCCGGGCTTGGCGCCCGAACGCACAAGGAGGCAATGGCCGGACAGTTTGCCTTGCGTCTTGCCGACCGGACAGGCCGCAAGATCGAGTGGGACGTTATCGGCAAAAATGGTGTCACGGCGCGACGGACCATCGACGAATTGGTTCCGCAGATACCGGACAAGCGTTTCGATTACATCCTTCTGGGAATTGGCGGTAACGATGTCCTGAAACTGAGCTCGCCGAAAAAATGGCGGCGGGATATGCTTGAGCTTATCGCGGTCATGCGCCGCCTGAGCCCGGACGCGGTGATATTTATCTCGAACTGCCCGATGATCAAATATTCGCCCGCATTGCCCCAGCCGATAAAGTTCCTGTTATGGGAGCTATCAAAACTGCATGACCGCAACATACGCGCATTTACGGCGGGAGCTGACCGCGTTTATTATTATCCGCAGCCCCATTCGTTGAATGTCGAGACCTTCTTTGCCGACGGTATCCATCCGTCCGAGACCGGCTATGCGGAATGGGCCGAAGCGATGATCGAATATTTTGGCACTAAAGTTTCATGGTAGCCGCCCATGCATCGACACAAGATCTTGAATCAATGCTTGACGCTCACGCCGAGTGGCTGATGATCGGCGAGAACGGGCGCAGTTTTCCGCTAAACCGCCGCGAGATCGAGATAGAGCGGGCGGAAAGAGGCCCGCTGTTCGGTGCGGTCGGCGAGAATGGGTTTCGGCTGCGGGGGCTTGTCGCGTTCGAGTTGGACGGCGAGCAGATAGGCCTATCACTCTCAGCGCCGTTCGGCGGTGAACCCGAGGCCGTGCGGCTCGTTCCACGCGTATCCGCCGGGGCCCTTGCGGCAAACGTCGAGCTGGCCAGGCTCGAGCGTGCAAACGAACTTGCGTCACTGGTCGAACGGTCCGCGGCCGGTGTTAAGATCATCCGCGTCGCCTTAAATGCCGGCAGCGGGCGTTTTGCCGAGATAGTTGCCGAAGGCCGCGAAAACGGGCGCTTTGCCGTTTATGCCGACATCGCCGGGGCCAGCACCGCCGAATCGATACTTGCGTCTTCGATCCTTTGGTTCGAACGCCTCAGGGCGCGTGCAAAAAAGCCGGTCCGTGAATTGCACATTATTGCCGAGAAACGCCCGGCGGCAAATTTGCAAAAACTGCACGCGTTGCTGAAAGCTCCCGTCAGGTCGTCGATACGTATTTTTGAACTGAACCGTTTAGGCGGGGCTGAGGCCCTCAGGCCGCGGGCCGAGATCACGACAAGCAGATTGTGGCGCGAGAAACCGAGAAAGCTGAACCTGCCGGACGAGGTTGAAGCGGGCGAAACGGCGCGAAAGATAATTGGCCTTGCTCCCGAAGCGATCGATGTGATGCATTCGCGTCACGGCAAAACGCTGCGATTCAATGGGCTCGCGTTTGCCCGGGTGCGGTTGATGGCGGGATCGGAATTGGCCTGGTTTGGCGTTGAACCGGCAAAGCGTCCGCTGAATGATCAAACGCGGCCGGAACTGGATCGTTTGCTCGACGGCCTGAAAACCTATCGGACGGCCGATCCGGCCTCAAAGCGGCACGAATTTTATCGTCATTCGCCGGAATCCTGGCTCGAATCGATCCTGCGCCGAAATATTAAACTGCTCGACGCCAATCTTATTCTTGCCCCGATCTACAATCAGTTTCGCACCGCGGCCGCCGATAAGATCGACCTGCTGGCCCTTCGCCGTGACGGGCGGCTTGTAGTGATAGAAATAAAAGCCGCACCCGACCGCGAAACCCCGTTTCAGGCCGCCGACTATTGGCGAAAGATCGAACATCTCCGCCGCCGCGGCGAAATACGCCGTGCCCGCGTATTCGGCGAGCTCGAGATCATCGACAAACCACCCCTGGTTTACGCCGTCGCGCCAGCATTAAGCTTTCACCGAGATTTCGAGTACTTCGCGCGCATGCTCACACCCGAGATCGAACTATGGCGATTTGAACTCCACGAAAATTGGCGAAAGGAGATAAAGGTAATAGCAAGGCGGAATTATTTTGAGTGATCCAATGATTTTTCGAGGGTGTCATAACACCGCCTGCATGATCAGGTTTGTACAAAGTTGATATTTGACCAAGATCCGGTTCCGGAATAAGTAATAACTGATAAGTGAAAGGTGATAACCCGGACCAAACGTACAAGCATTTTTTTGTCACTTCAAACCTATCACTTTAGATTCGCGAGATCACCCCGATCATTCACACCCACAAACTTATACCCGACACCGCGCACAGTTTTCACGATCTGCGGGTCGTTTGGCGTGTCTTCGAGGTATTTTCTCAATCGCACGATGAAATTATCTATCGCTCTGGTGTCGGTATCTTCCTGCAGGCCCCAGACATCTTCGAGTATCGTATTCCGCGAGACGGTTTGGCCGTCGTGGTCGATCAGGTAGCGGAGGAGTTTTATCTCCATCATTGTGAGGTGGATGGTTTCGCCGCCGCTGCGGAGTTCGAGATTGGCAAAGTCGATCGTCTTGCCGTTTATTTCAAAAGTATCGCCGAGGCGGACGTGCGAAGTTTCGCGGCGCGACCATTCGCGGCGGCGAAGCAGGCCGTTCAGGCGGGCGAGAAAGATCTCCAGGTCGAACGGCTTTGGCAGGTAGTCGTCGGTGCCGGCCTCAAAGCCTTTGAGCACATCTTCGGGGCGGCCGCGGGCGGTCAGCATAAGGATAGGCGTAAAGTCATTTCGTTCGCGCAAAGAGCGGGCAACGTCGAATCCGTCGATGCCGGGCAGCATTACATCCAGCACGATCGCATCGAACCCGCGTGCGGCAAGTTCCAACCCGGTTTCGCCATCGGGCGCGATCTCGGCCTCGTGCCCTTCAGCCTCAATGTTAAACCGCAGGCCGTCGGCGATGTGAGCTTCGTCTTCGATGATAAGGATCTTCATTTGACTTTTGCAGGCGGCAGCGATTCCGGCAGGTCTTGTCTCTTCAGTGAACAACGTTCATACCAGCGGCAGCTGTACCAAAAACGTGCTGCCCATTCCTTCGCCGCGGCTTTGTGCCGAAACGCGGCCGCCGTGACGTTTTATTATCGACTTGACGATATACAGCCCGAGGCCGGAGCCGGGCGATTGCGAAACGGCCGCGTTAGGCACACGATAGAATCGTTTGAAGATGCGCTTTAGGTCGCCGGATGGTATGCCGATCCCGCTGTCCTTAACGAATATTTCGGCGCGTTTGCTTATTGGTGAGGTTTTGATCCGAATTGAAATTTTCGGATCGCCGCCGGAGTACTTTATTGCATTCTCCAGCAGGTTTGCGAAGGCGGTCCTCAATTCGGAATGGCTGCCCGAGACAAAAAGCGGTTCCGACGGTTCGGTGAACCTCACGACCGTTTCTTCAAGATGCCGCTGAGATCGGGTCAAGGCAATGCACTCGCTCAGCAACGCTCTGAGATCGACATTTTCCGGCTGAAGGCGTTGCCCCTTCTCCTTCGCACCACCGGCTCTCAATACTTGTTCGACGGTGTGCAGCAGGCGGTCGCTGTCGGCAAGCATCACGTCATAAAATTCGCGCCGTTTTTCGGCCGTCACCTCCCGGGCCTTTAATGTTTCGAGGTAGAGTTTTATCGATGCTATCGGTGTCTTTAATTCATGCGTAACGGCGTTGATAAAGGCATCGTGCTGCTCGTTTCGGCGTATCTCGCGAATTAGAAAGATCGTGTTCAGTGTTAGTCCCGTGATTATCAGTACGAAGAAGATGATGCCGAGCACGAGCATCGCCACCTCGCGCAGATTAAGCAGTATCCACCCGACATTCAGCGCAATGGCAAGCGCGATCAGGCATATTCCCAGAACAAGGAAGAATATCGCTGTTTTGCGGCGCCGCATGAGTAAAAGGTAAGCAGTAAAATGCGAAAAGGCAAAAGCAACGGGTGTCGCTTTTGCCCAGGCTCACTCAATTCTTGACGGATCAGGCCGCGTCCTGGATCGGGACCAACTCGACCGGCTCTTCTTCAGCCGCACCTAATTCGAACGCGTACACGTTCTTTATCAGGCCAAGCTTCTCAAGCACCTTGATCTGGATCCAATTCACATCTATCTCGTACCAACGAAGGCCGTGGCGGGCCGAACGCGGATAGGCATGGTGATTGTTATGCCAGCCCTCGCCAAATGTCAAAGCGGCGACAAGCGCGTTGTTTGTTGAAGTGTCGCGGATATCGAACCGGCGCGAACCCCAGAGATGCGTTACCGAGTTCACTAGCCATGTCGTGTGCCACCCGACGATGGTCTTCAAAAATACGCCCCAAAGGACCATTGAAAAACCGCCGGCCGCAAAAAGGCCTATGCTTACAATGACGATCGGTACCCAATAGTATTTATCAAGTGTGACAAGAAACGGATCGCGCATCAGGTCAGGCGAATAGCGTTTTCTCGTCGCTCCGGAATTATTCTGCGCTGTTCCGCGAAGGATCCAGCCCATGTGCGACCAGAAGACCCCGTTCTTCGGGCTATGCGGGTCCTTGTCCGTATCGGTGAAGGCGTGATGGAGCCGATGCGTTGTCACCCACGTTATCGGGCCGGACTGCATCGCAAGTGAACCGCAAACGGCCAGCGTTCTTTCCAGCCAACGCGGCGCCTTGAAGCCGCGATGTGTCAGCAGCCGATGATAGCCGAGGCCGATGCCAAGGCTTCCTGCTATCCACCACAGCACAATGCTGACCGCAAGGTTCTGCCAACTGAACGTGAACAGCGCCGCGACCGCCAAAAGGTGAAAGATCACGACCGCGACAAGCGTTTGCCAATTGATCGTATTCGAGTTCTTATCCAGAGTTGTTGCTTTTTGCATTATTAGAGCTTTGCCAAAATGTCTGCTAACGGCACCTCGTACCGTGCAACTAGATTAACAAGGATCGCTGACGCCGTTTGTAAGAGTTTTGTAAAACTAACATTCGGCGGCCGATAGACGGACGAATGGAGAAACGTATTGCAATTCCGGGATATATGTCCTAAAGTAAAAACATCTTACCGGCGAAAGCCGGCTGCTCGACGCTACCCTATAACCTGAGTCCAGGGAACTAAAAAGCATCAAGACCCGCCATTGGGCATGTCTTAGTGTGTGTGTTTTCCTATGGGCAGTCTTTTCGAACATACGGTCCATCCCGCGTACCTTCGGCTGACCTATCAGAATAGCCTTGCGATCTCGGATGAGTCCGGGCGTGACGCTTGGACTGCGGTCGGCCGGTTGTGCGAGGAAAGCGGGCGGGCAAAAGTGCTGATCGAGACACCGGGGATCGAAGGGCCGCCCGACACAATGTCCGCGTTCGAATCGGGGCGCGTGCTGTCAGAACATATGATGGGGCTTTCGATCGCGATCTGCTGCCTGGAAGAAAGGCCTGAAGAACTGACAATGTTCTTCAAAACGGTTGCTCAGAACCGTGGAGTGCGATTGGAGTTTTTCTTCGATCCTGAATCAGCCCGCCAATGGCTGGATGTCGATACCGGGGAGAATGCGGCTGTTAACCACTGACCCAGTACGACGGCCGCGCCCTCAACTTGCTTCCGTCCGGCCGGTAAGGATACAAACAATGTGTGGCGAAGAAGAGCAAACCACAGGTGTGGCTTGAATACGCTGCCGTGCGCGGCCTGCTCGGATCTTTAGGGCTTCTGCCGCGTCGGGCGGCGCTGGCCGCGGCGATGTCGTTGGCCGCGGGCGGCTACTACCTGCTCGGCGGGCTGCGCCGCGTCGCCATGACCAACATAGCGATCGCGTTCCCTGAATTGGATCAGACTGAGCGGGTTCGCCTGGTCAAAGGCGGGTTCCGAAACCTTGGCCGCATTCTGGGCGAGTTCAGCCAGTTCCCAAAGGCAACGCCTGAAAGTCTCAAAACGATCATCGAATTTCAGGTCGATCCGGCCGTTTACTCTGAATACCAGCGTCTCAAATCGGAAGGCCGCGGGATCATAATCGTCAGCCCTCATCTTGGCAATTGGGAAATGCTCGTTTTCGGATGGGCGACATACGACGGCCCGATGAGCTATCTCGCCCGCCCGCTCGACAATCCGCTGCTCGAAAAACTGACGGCAGACCTTAGAAAGAAATTTGGGAACCGGCCGATCAACAAGACCAATTCCGTCATGACAGCGGCCCGCGTTCTACGCGACGAAGGCCTTCTCGGAATTTTGGCCGATGTAAATGCTCATCCGAAAGAGGGTGTGTTCGTGCCGTTTTTCGGCAAACCGGCTTGTACCTCGACCGGCGTCGCGCTTCTTGCAATGCGGACAAATTCCGCTATCCTGCCGATGTGCGGGACGTGGGATGAGGAAAAACAGCATTACGTTGCGGTCCACGGAAAGCTGATCTATGCCGCCGACACCGGTGAACGAAGATCTGACATATTACAAACTACGGCCGCATTTACCGCCGAGGTCGAAAAACTGATCCGGCGCTTCCCGGACCAGTGGCTATGGATACACAAGCGATGGAAAACGCGGCCGCCCGGCGAACCGGATCTTTATTGATCCAAAGGTTGAAACACACGGGTGCAAATGGTCACGATGTTTTGATGAGGCATAGAACCATTCTTTCTACAATTGCGGTCATCGTCTGTTTATTTCAGGCGGCGGCCGGTCAGCAGCGTCTTCTGGTAATTGGCGGCGGAGAGCGCCCGCCGGATGCGGTCAGGAGATTTGTTGAATGGAGCGGGGGCCAGCGGGCAAAGCTCCTCATGATCACATGGGCAAGCGCGGAACCAGAGAAGAGCTTCGAGGCACTGAAGAAGGACTTTTCCATCGTGCCGGATATTTCTATCGAGCATGCCGCGATGCGGCCGCTGGATGCATCAGGGCGTGCATTATTTCTCGAGCAATTAAGAACGGCAACAGGAGTTTTCTTTTCCGGCGGCGATCAGAACCGGATCATGGATGTCCTGGCGGACGAAGAGCTTCTTAAACTAATTCGCGAAAAATACGCCCGCGGTACGCCATTCGGCGGAACGAGCGCCGGTGCCGCCGTGATCTCAGACCCGATGATGACAGGCGAGACGGACCTGAAAATTCTCGACGGCGACAATGTCGGAACGCGCCGCGGCCTCGGCCTTTTGCCGAACGTTATCTTTGACCAGCACTTTCTCGTCCGTCAACGCCACAACCGTCTGTTTGGGCTCATGATGAAGCATCCAAAAATGCTCGGTATCGGGATCGACGAAGACATGGCAGTGCTGATCGAAGACGACCGCAGGCTCGATGTCGTTGGCAAAACATATGTGATGTTCGTCCATTCCCAAAACGGCAGCCTGCCGTTCATAGTTAGCTTTTTGACCGGTGGTGAACGATTTGACCTGAAGAAGAGGCGGGAAGTTGATCTGAGATAACGGCGTGACGCCAGTTCGTCTGTGGAGAAGATGTATGACGACAAGGATCGCATTTGGTTTGATCGTGATCGGAATTCTGATGTCCGCGTGTGAGAGTACGGGCCGCTCCGCCAATTTCAAAGGCCAATGGATCGACCTTTCGCACGATTTTTCGGAAAACACGATCTACTGGGTAACGGCGGAGCCGTTCAAACGCACGACCGTTGCTGAAGGCCAGACAAGCGGCGGCTACTACTATTCCGCCTACAATTTTTCCGGTGCGGAACACGGCGGTACGCACCTGGATGCTCCCGTGCATTTTGGGCAAGGCAAGAAAACGACTGACCAACTCGGACTCGATCAATTGATCGGCGAAGCAATAAAGATCGACGTTTCGGCCAAGGCATCGGCTGACCCCGACTATGAGGTTTCCATAGACGACATCAAGGCGTGGGAGGCCGCCAACGGAAAAATGCCTGAGTGGTCGATCATCTTGCTCCGGACCGGCTGGTCCGCACGATGGCCGGATAAGAAAGCCTACCTCGGCACCGATCAGCGAGGCCCTGACGCCGCCAAGGGCCTGCATTTTCCCGGCCTCCATCCCGATGCGGCGAAATGGCTGGTCGAGAACCGGAAATTCAAGGCGATTGGCATTGACACAGCCAGCATTGACCGGGGCCAGTCAACAACGTTCGGCTCACACGTAGCGTTGATGACAAACGACACTCCGGCATTTGAGAATGTTGCGGAATTGGAAAAGCTGCCCAGCAAAGGCTTTCAAGTCGTCGCGCTTCCAATGAAGATAAAAGGCGGCTCCGGCGGTCCGCTAAGGATTGTTGCGCTAGTCCCGTCAGAAATGTAAATTCCGGGCGGACGGCCCACGACCGTGGGATCCAAATCATTGCACGCGCCGCCGGCGTTGTGTTAAACTTTGTTAAGCAGGCGGCCTCGCGCTTTCGCCCTCACTCCCGCTTTCTAAACAAGACCTATATTACCTCTGGCTTTCACGGATGTTTTCGTTTCGTTCCCAAGTTCAACAAGGCGGTATTTTTTTCGCCGGAGCTGTTCTCATAATACTGTCGCTTGCAGTTTTGTGCGGGTGGTGGGCCGATATTGTGATGTTCAAGTCGGTCCTGGATGGATTTCCTGAAATGAAGCCCGCGGGGGCTGGCGGATTCTTTCTTGTCGGCCTGGCGCTCGTGCTTTCGGGTTACAGTCACGGCACGAAACGCTTTCGGTGGCTGTCAGTAGTGTCAGGCGGTATCATCGCCATCGGCGGCACCGCGGTCCTTCTCGCCTACGTCTTTCAGATATCGAGTCCTATCGATTCCGCGCTAATTCCAAATCTCGATCCTGGTTCGACGCATTCCCGCGTTTCACCAGTTTCGGCGGTCAACTTCATTTTTCTCGGGGTCAGCCTTGTCCTCGCCAGATGGCGGGGCTTTGGCAACGTGCGTGGTGTGCTGACGACATTTGTAATTGCGGCGGCATATGCTTCGTTTCTGGGGCATCTTTATGGTGCGAACGCGTTCTACGGCTTTTCCGGGATAAACGGAATGCCGCTGCACACGGCCTTCTTATTTATTGCCGCAGGGGTTGCGTTGTTGGGTGGGAATCACGAGTTTCGTCTGGTTGAACTTCTCACAAGCGATAGTCTCGGCGGTGCATCGGCTCGGCGGCTAGTACCGGTCGTTATTGTTCTGCCAACGCTAATTGGATGGCTGCGTTTGACTGGCGAAGAACGCGGCCTATACGACACCGGTTTCGGCGGTGCGGCGGCGATCCTGGTCCAGATGTCCCTTCTGCTGATGGTGGGGCTGATATTTAGTGCAAGAGTTCACCGCTCCGATATGAACCGCCGCCAGGCTGAGGCCGAACTGGCAGACAAGGAAATGCGTTATCGTGAGTTGTTCGACTACAGCCAAGGCTTGATCTGTGTTCACGATCTTGAAGGGCGGCTTAGCACGGTCAACCGTGCAACGCTTCATCTTCTTGGATATTCACAGGATGAGATGATCGGGCGGAACCTGCGCGAGTTCGTAGCGGAACCGGTCCGGCCGGAGTTTGACGCATATCTCCGCGAGGTCACTTATGAGGGATTGGCGAACGGGCTTCTTGAACTTGAGTCAAAAGACGGCAAGCGTGTGGTGCTTCGGTATTACAACGTACTTGCTACCGAGGAAGGCAAGGAACCTTACGTTCTCGGCCACGCGCAAAACGTGACGGAACTGCTTGAAGCGCAAAAGAAATTAAATGAGCTTTCGTTGACCGATGAGTTGACCGGCCTTTACAACCGGCGCGGGTTCGTGACGATGGCCGAGCATCAACTAAAGCTTGAACGACACAGCGGGACCGCCCGCGGGCTTTCGCTGATGTTCGCGGATATGGACGGGCTGAAGGCGATCAACGACACGTATGGGCATGAGGCCGGATCGCACGCCATTAAAACGCTTGGCCGGCTTATTTCGTCAGTGGTGCGCAACGCCGATCTTGTCGCCCGCTGGGGCGGCGATGAATTCGTCATCCTATCGGTCGGAGCCCACGGCGAAAATGCTCAGCTTGTTGTCGACCGCATCCTTGAACGCATCGACGAACATAACGCCGAAAGCCCCGAGCCCTATCTTATCGCCTGCAGCATTGGCTTGGCTGCGATAGACGATGACCTGCCGCTTGATGAGCTGATCGCACAGGCCGACAAAGCGATGTACGCAGAAAAGAGACGCCGCAAGATCGCCGCTGGCGATATTAGCGACCCGCCGCAGTCATTTGTTCGTCCGTGGACCGAACATTCGCCAAGGTATTGATAGGTTACAGAGCTTTTCGCGCTTGAGACTGCACCGCGGTGATCGCGACGGCATCTACGATATCTCCAGCCTTGCATCCGCGCGAGAGGTCATTACATGGACGGTCGAGTCCCTGCAGGATGGGGCCGATCGCGGTTCCGCCCGTGAGGCGTTCGGTCAGCTTATAGGCAATGTTGCCTGAATTCAGATCGGGAAAGATCAACACGTTCGCCCGTCCGGCGACGCTGGAACCGGGGGCCTTAGATTCGCCGACC
>JADYZI010000093.1 GCA_020853255.1 Acidobacteriota bacterium | reverse complement strand
TCATACTGTTCGGCACACCGGAAAAGGTCGAACGCGCCATGCAGATCTTTTTCCCGCCGGATGAGATCCCCGATGCCAGCATTGGCGGTTTTAACGCGTGACAAGAAGTTGTTCTGCCGGCCGCCGCCGGTCGGTATGCAGGCTGCTTGCGCAAATGCCGCCCGGTATTCCCGTCTAAAATTTAATGGCCGATCCCATTGGAAACGGCCACATTACAATCCTATGCGATCGATCCTCTTTCTGTTCATCCTTGCAGTTGCGATACCCGTAAGTGCTCAAATAAAAACATTCAAATGGCAGAGCGAACTTTGCGATTTGAGCGGAACATATGATGCGAAGAAGTACACGCCGGCGCAGCTTCGCAACACACTTACGTTGTTCGGAGCGAATGCTCCGCGCATCGATTTCTCGGCGGCGGTCTGGAGGTATGACGAGATCGCCGGACTGGACCTTGCTGCACTCGATCGTGAATATGAACAGAAATCAAAGATCATTCGTGACCTCAACATCGTAAAGGTCCCCTTTTGGGAAAGGCTTCGCCAGGCCGAGCTGAAAGAAATGCAAGAGTACTATGAGCTCTCAAAGATCACCGCCCAGGCTTACACCGATCCGAACGTGATCAATTCGTATCCGCGTGCTGAAAGCTGCAAGATGAAATACGCAGGGCCCCTAATCGCCGGCGGCGAGAAGCTTATCGAAGCATGGCGGCGGGTGAACCTGGATTCCCAGAAACGAAACGCCGACCCAAAGCGGCTTCAAGATATCTGGGACCAGCAAAATGCATCGCCCGACAGGCTGAAATATGCCCGGGTCGAAACCATGGCATTCGGTTGGTGGAACTGTGCAAACGCATTGCTGCCTCACGACGATGCCGCGAACGACGGGACTGCGGATGCTGAGTACAAAAAGCTTTTCAAACGCGTAAGACAACGCTGCGACGAGGCGTAAAGGCGCTTACACATGCTTTGCGGCAGTGTTTCGCTGATTCTCGAAATGCGTAGCCAACTCATTTGCGGCCCGCATCCCGATAAAAGGCCTCAGTTCTTCGACGGATGCTTTCGCGATCCGTTCGATGGAACCGAATTCTCTCAGCAGCTTCATCTTTCTCTTATCGCCAATACCCGGTATCTCAGAAAGCTCCGATGTAAAATCGCGCTTCTCGCGCCGTTTGCGGTGGAATTCAATGGCTGTTTTGTGCGTTTCCTCACGGATCTGGAGTACGAGCCGAAATGCAAGCGAATTTCGGTCGAACGGGATTGGTTTGTCCTCGCGGCCGCGGACGAGCAGGTGCGAAATTTCGCTGTGACGTTTCGGCGGCTTTACCAGGCCGACGAGCATTATTTGTTCCAGATCAAGTTCGCGCATTGCAGCGGCGGCGGCCGAAAGCTGGCCTTTGCCCCCGTCGATAAAGATAAGTTCCGGAAGCTGGCCGCCCTCGTCCATGATGCGTTTGTACCGCCGATAGACCGCCTCGTGCATCGAGGCGAAATCATTCGCACCTTCGACGGATTTGATAATGAATCGCCTGTATCCCGAGCGTGCCGGTTTGCCGTTCTCAAACACGACAATGCCCGCAACATTCTCCGACCCGGAAATATTTGAAATGTCGAAGGATTCGATACGCTGCGGAAAATACGACAGCTCGAGAAGCTCCTGGAGTTCTTCAAGCACCTTCTGCGAATCCGGCTTCAGCACGCGGAAACGCTGGTCGAACGCAATGCGTGCATTGGTTTCGACCAAGCCGATCATGTGACGCTTTTCGCCAATTTTCGGAACAATTATCTGCACGCGCTTTCCACGGCGTTCGGTCAACAATTTCTCAAGGGTTGTCCTGTCCGCAAAATCGGTCGGCACATGTATCTCGCGCGGCACATAGTCGGTCGAGTAATATTGCGTCAGGATCTCGCCCAGAAAGTCCGCTCCCGTAAAGCCGTCATCTTCCGGAAGGTCTTCCCAGAAAAACTCGCGCCGGCCTACGATGCGGCCTTCGCGCATTGTGAACAGCTGCAGGGCAAGCCGCACTCCTTCGCGGTGATAACCGAAAATGTCAATATCCAGCTCGGCTGTATATGCCATCTTCTGCTGTTCACCCAAGGCGATGACCGCCCGATGGAGATCGCGGTATTTCGCGGCAAGCTCGTATTGGCCTTTTTCGGAAAAATGCCACATCCGCCGCTCGAGGTCGACAGCAAGTTCTTTATTCTTCCCTTCCAGCAAGGCTTTGACGTCGCGTGCGGCTTCCTGGTACTCATCCTGTGTGCAGAGCCCTTTAACGCACGGGCCAAGGCATCGTTTCAGATGATATTCAAGACAAGGCCGCGGCAGGCGGCCGTCAATTTCAAGATCGCAGGTACGCAATTGAAAGGCCTTGTTGACCAGGTCAAGCGTCCGGCGGGCAAGCGAAGCAGGCAGCATTGGGCCGTAATAGCTCGCCCCGTCCTTTAATATCTTTCGCGTAATGACCACTTTTGGAAACGGCTCGTTGGTCATTTTTAGATGTGGGTACTGCTTGTCGTCCTTGAGCATGACATTAAAGCGCGGTTTGTGCTTCTTTATCAGATTTGCCTCAAGAACGAGGGCCTCGACTTCGTTATCAACGACAATGAATTCAAAGTCTGCAATGAGTTTGTGAAGCTGGCGTGTTTTCCAATCAGCGTTCCGGCTCGATTGAAAATATTGACGCACACGGTTCCTCAGATTCTTTGCCTTACCGACGTAGATGATCTTTCCGGCTGCGTTCTTGTGCAGATAGATCCCGGCCGCCGTCGGTAGGCGTTTTAATTTTTCGTCGAGCGTCATGCCTATAACTTTTATCGCAAATCGATAGAACTAAATCAAAAGGCCCGCCTCCGCGCATTACGCGGAGAGCGGGCCCTGGTGTGGGAAGGGGGTAAATTTTCTTAACGCTGGACCGCCGGAAGAAGCAGCCCGATCAAAATTGCAATGATAGCGATAACAACTAGACCTTGACTTGGGAACGGCATAATTTTTATAACTCCTTACGGTATAAATTCGAGCGGCTCGTGCAGTGTTCTTCTCGAACGGGCCCCTCAGCTAGATTGACGACTGGCCGGAGCATCTTTGCCGAAGAACCGGAAAAATTTTGCCGAGGCCCGGGGCTTCCGCAATAGCTCATGAAAAGGCGTGAGGAATTGACATCCGCGAGAGTTTGCCCAAAATCGAGGGTGCAATTCCAAAAACCTGTAATCTGGAGGATCTCAATGTCAAAGTCGATCGAACAATCAAAGGCAATTGTCCAATCAATGATCACGCTTGCCTCAGCCGCACTTGGACTGGTAAGCGCGCTTGCTTGGAATGACGCTATCAAGACCGCAATGAAAGCTGTCCTTGGCGAAGACGACAGCCTTTCGGGCCTGTTCATCTACGCGATTCTGGCAACCATCATAGCGGTCGTTGTGCTGCTTATTCTTGCTCGTGCGGCCGCAAAGATCGGCGGAGATGCAGCGATCTCACGCGAGGCGGAAGGATAGGAAGCCGGGAAAATAGTATTCTTTTCGTCCTAGCGGCAGCTAGTCTCGGTGGTCTGCGTTTCAGGCGTTGACCACGAGGCATCGCGCGTCATTGTTCCCCAGCTCGATTTTGTTCGCAGGACCCACTTGATGATGCCCTCAAGACGCCAGATCGACATAAGCTGCCGATAGCCGAAATTCTCAACAAATGCACCGAGGATCATCACCCAAATGTGTTTTTTGCGCGGATAGGTCTGAAACGTCGCTTCCTCGATCAGTATAGATGCTACCGAGAGCAGGAATCCGGTGCCGAACGCAAGCAGGCCGAACGCCAATGCACCGGCGACATTGATCATATCCAGAAAATAACACAAGAAAAAGAACAAAAGCCCCGCCACCTCGACCAGCGGGCTTACCCCTTCAAGAAAAAGCAGGAATGGAAATGCCAGCCATCCGACGCCGCCGGACCGCGGATGCCATAGCAGCTTTCGGTTTTCCCAAAGGCAGTCGAACAAACCGCGCTGCCATCGGACGCGTTGTTTTCTTAGTGTGGGTGTGGTCTCAGGTGCCTCGGTCCAGCACATTGGGTCAGCGACGAACGAAACGCGATACGGCAACCTGTTCAACCGGTAATGACGATGCAGACGAAGCACAAGGTCCATATCCTCGCCGAGCGATTTGTGACTATATCCGCCAACCGCGATCACCGCCTCTTTCTTGAATAGCCCGAACGCTCCCGAAATAAGCGGCAGCGAGTTCAAATGGTCCCAGCCGACGCGGCTTGTCAAAAACGCACGGTTGTATTCCAAAACCTGAAAGAGACCGAGCCATGTTTTCGGCAGATCAACTTTCGTCAAATTTCCGTCGCGTACGCTGCAGCCATTGAGAATACGCACATTTCCGCCGACCCCGACCGTGTCCGGATCCAGAAGAAAAGGCTGCACCATCAGCGTCAGGCAATCGCGATTGAGTATGGTATCCGCATCGAGCGGCATAAAAAGCCCGTATCGGGCACCATTGATCCCGGCATTCGATGCATCTGCCTTACAGCCGCCATTATCTTTGTCGATCAGACGCAGGTTGGAATATCGCTTTGACTGATAGACACCCCGCACAGGCTGGTGCTCTATCCGTTTTCGGAATGCTGTCGGGATTTCGACAAGATCGAACTCGCAGGCCATTACCTCAAGGGTTTTGTCCTTTGATCCGTCATTGACTACCAATATTTCGAACTCGGGATAGTTCAGTTGGAGCAAGGCCCTGACCGTCGGGACGATCACAGCCTCTTCGTTAAATGCGGTCACGATCAAAGTGATCGGCGGTTCGAACCCGATCTGCGGCCGAGGAAGTTTGTGGATCGATTGCTTGCGGATAAAACGGGGCAGCACCGCCAGCGAGATCGCCGTCAGTGTAAGATAAGTCCCGTTCAAGGCAATGAAATAGGCTAGAAAGAACCACTGCCCTACCTGGACAAAGTTAGTGAGGTCTGGGTGAAGCATAGAAGGCGCATTTCGGTCAGCACCTGAAGCAAAATGTCGCGGGCAAATTGATTAGAGAGTGTTTCGGTCAGAGCTAAGACCCGCTCCTCTGTCATTGCGGGAATGGCGATCAGAGCACTTGCGGTGCGGTAGCGGACCCACCAATCGGGGTCGTCGAGCAGGTCGATCAGCCGCTCGATATCTTCCTCGTGTCCAAGACGGCCAAGGGTTAACGCCGCATGCAGCCTGATCTCCCAGTGCTCGTCCTTTGTCATCTCGCGTATCCGGGTAAGATCGTCGTCCGAATTTACAAGGCGAAGACACGCGATCAGCACTTCCATCGCACTGCTTTCAAGCAGGATCTTGTTGACTATCGCCGTATGATCGGCAACGTGAGCGAGCGAGAGATACGATATCAGCCGCGACATCTGCCGTTCTTCAATGCCGGCCGCATAACTTTTCTCGACCAGGCGGCAAAGCGGTGCGGAACAAATATCCGCGTCGATCTCTTGCAAAACCCTGGCGACAAATATCGGTGACCAATCCTTTCGTTCCGCTATAAGCGAAAGATGCTCACCAAGCGTTCGCTGTGTATCGATACGAAACAAAGCCCGCCATGCCCAGGATGAAATTACAGAGTCGCGGTCGGGAAGCGACTTTTCGATCTCGGCGTAGGCCGTTTGATCACCGAGATTTCCGAGCGTGTTGATCGCAAGCAATCGCTTGTCCAGCATCGGGCTTCTCAACATCTTGACCGAAAGCTCCGACAGATCTACCTTCTCGGCAAGAAAATTCAAGCCCTGCTTTGACTCGCCGACCAGCAATTCGTGAATGTAATTCCATTCGTACAAAAGGTGCGGCAGATCGCGGCGGTCAAGATGCGGGTTTAGCTCAAAAAAGCTTTTCGCATTTGCCGTCAATTCCTTTGTATTTCCGTCAGATTCAAGTATGTCGGTCGCGTCGAAAAGCGTGGTTTCCCATTTTTGAACGACCATCTCGTGGGTTTGCTTCGAACGCTCCGACAAAGCGCGAAGGACAAAGATCGCGGCGATGCAAAAGACGCTTGCCGCCGTCAACAGTCCGCCGATCCATGCCGCAATAACGGCCGCTGTATCAGAAGCGAAATCGGATCCCAAAGTTCATCCCCCGGCGATAATATAGATCTCCCTGACGGTGAAGCACGCCGTCCGCGTTGAATCCGATATTCCTGTTGACCCAATATCGGGCAGACACCCCAACGCTCCAAGTATTTGACCGCAGAACACCAAGCTGCGGCCCGAGATTTTCATGCTCGCGGCCCCACGTGACGGTGGCACCAATGCTGTTTCGGGCATCATTCAGGTAGCGGTTGTACTGTATTC
>JADYZI010000092.1 GCA_020853255.1 Acidobacteriota bacterium | reverse complement strand
GGTACGGATGAGAAACTGCAGCGGACGACCGATCAGTATATAAAGACATTCATTCACGGAAAATAACACCAGCGAATATGGTCGAAACGAGAAAGAAGCTTACCTTCAGTAAAGTACGAGTCGGGATATTTGTCCTCTTCGGGCTTGCGGTGCTCGCCTTTCTCGTCCTTAATTCTTCCGGAGATTTCAATCCTTTCGAGAAAAAGCTAACGCTCAAGGCCCGGTTTGCGGCGGCCGACGGACTCAAGGAAGGTGCTGATGTTCAGTTGGCGGGCGTTCGCATCGGCCAAGTGGAAAGCGTAAATTTTCTGCCGCCCGACAGCCCGGAAGAATCAAAGATCGAAGCTGTATTCAAGGTTGACCGCGAATTGAACGGCGCGCCGATCACAGAGCGTATCAGGACCGATTCGACCGCCCAACTCATCGCGACTTCCCTGCTTGCTAACGATAAATCGATCAACATAACGCCCGGTACGGCAAAAGGTTCGCCGGTATCGGAGAACTACGTCCTTAAATCGACCGTCGGGATCGGCATCAATCAACTGACCGAGACGGGCAACGAACTGCTTGAACAGATCAACAAACTTGCTCTGCCCGCAAATGAGATACTGAACAAAGCAAACCAGGGTGACGGAACTCTTGGCCGGATCATTAACGATGAGTCTTTGTTTCAAGACCTTGACGCGACGATCAATGAGATGCAATCGACATTGAGCAAGGTGAATAAAGGCAGCGGAACGGCCGGCAAACTGGTGAACGACCCTGCGCTGTATGACAGCCTTAATCGCACCGTCGGACAGCTTGAAAGCATTGCCGCTGACATAAAGGCGGGCCGCGGCTCGGCCGGAAAATTTGTGACCGACGACGCGTTTTATAATGAAACGCGTGCCGCGATCGCTGACCTGCGGACCGCGGCGGCCAAGATCAACAGCGTTGCCGATGATTTTAAGCTGATCTCCGCCGACCTCGCCGCCGGCCGGGGCTCCGCCGGAAAACTGCTCAAAGACGAACAGCTCTATAACGAGGCCCGTGATACTTTGGCCCGTTTCAACAGCACAGCAACTCGCGTTGAACAGTTGATCGCCGACGCCCAAGCCGGCAAAGGCACGATCGGAAAACTGATCACCGACGAAACGCTTTACAAGAACCTCAATGAAACTGCCTCGAATGTTAATCAACTGTCCAGCGAAGGCACGAAACTCATTTACGACTTTCGACAGAATCCCAAAAAATACCTGCGGATAAAAGTTAGCCTTTTTTGATCCCGCGCCGATCAAATTCGTATCCATTGCCGAGATCTGGTTTCGCCAGTCTCCGTCTTCTTTTCATCTGTTTCCTGGTCCCGATCCCGGCTTCGCCGCCGCGAAACGCACAAATCGAAAAAGCGATACAGAGACTCTTCACAAGCCGTGCAACTTGCATTTTTATCTATGCATCTATACACTGCTTATGCGTTTCCAATGCATAAGAGGAAATATGCATAAAGATCAAAGACAAGAGGCCCTGCTCAAGCTTATCTCGGCGGAGCGGATAGCAAGCCAGGCCGAGTTGGCACGGCGGCTTCGTTCGCGAAATTTTGATGTGACGCAGGCAAGTATCTCCCGCGACCTGGAGGAACTTGGCGTCATCAAATCGTCGGGTATCTATACGTTGCCAAAAAAACCTCAGGGCGCAGCCGTTTTTGGCCTGCGCGGCCTTGAGACTTCCGGCGAGTCGCTCGTAGTGGTCAAATGTGATGCGGGCCTGGCATCGGCCGCGGCGGTGCAGATCGACGCCGCGCGAATTCCTGAAATAGTCGGGACCATCGCCGGGGACGACACGATCTTTGTCGCGGTCCGGGACGCCCGGGCGCAGCGCACCGTTATGAAACGCATCTGGGAGGCATTCGATAAGTGAAAATGGTTGAGATAGATAAAATTGGCTCTGTGACATCGCCGCTTGGGCTTGGGCGGCGGATCAGCGTGGTTGGATCAAGCGGCTTCCCTGTCGCGGGCGATGTCGTTGCCGTCCGCGCGCTTTCAGAAAGTGTGACTTACGGCAACCTCGAACTTCCGACAGGCCGCCTGGCAAAGATAAATCGCAATGACATCCTGCTAGGTGTTTTAGGCAAACGCCGGGCGTTGAAAGGCTTTGTCGGCGATGTGCCCGATGCGGTGCAGGCGGGCGACCGGCTTCATCTGCTCAACATGGGCGGCGTTATCGGCGTGTGCAAAGGGCATCATTCATCACTTTCCGACGCGATCGAGGTCGAAGTTGTCGGCATGGCATGCGATGCCGAAGGCAGTGTGCTGAACATTTCCGATAACGCATTGCCGTCATCCGATTCGCTGCTTCCATCCGCCCCGATCGTGCTTGTCGCGGGAACCTGTATGAACTCCGGCAAGACCGTCGCCGCGACTGAGATAATTCGGCAGGCGGCAAATGCGGGCCTGCGCGTTGCGGGTGCGAAGCTTTCGGGAATTGCCTGCCTTCGCGATACGCTCCATATGCAGGACCACGGGGCGATCGCGACCGCCAGCTTTCTTGATTGCGGGCTGCCGTCAACTGTCGATCAGGATGATCTCGCACCGACCGCCAAGGGAATTCTGAACCATCTGAACAGTTTCCGGCCCGACCTGATCATTGTCGAGGCAGGCGACGGCATCGTCGGCGGCTATGCCGTCGATTCGGTCCTTCGGGACGCTGAGATCCAGGCGGCCATCTCGACATTTGTATTCTGTGCGTCCGACTATGTCGGGGTCATCGGCGGGATCACTGTGCTGAACGGCCTCGGCATCAAGATAGACGTTGTCGCTGGTTCGGTCACCGATTCGCAGATGGGCGAAGATTTTGTCGAAGGCCAATTCGCGATCAGCGCCGGCAATGCCCGGCGCGACGGTGAACGGCTGTTTCATCTGATCCGGGAGAAGATCGCATCGACCGAAGCTGCGTTTGCCTAATAATGACCACGTACACCCAAGTTAAAGATCTTGCATCGCCGCGGCTTCGCGTCGCTATCTTTGGCGGCTCGGGCTATGGCGGCAGCGAACTGCTGCGCATTCTGCTGTTTCATCCAAATGCGGATATTGTCCTCGTGACCGCGAACGAACACGCTGGAAAGCCGGTCGCCGCCGTTCACAGAAATCTGCAGGGTCTGACCGATCTGAGCTTTGCGGCGGCCCCGGAAGATCTGTCCGGGCTGGACGAGGTTGATGTTGCATTCTTCGCACTTCCGCACGGGCAGGCGCTGAATCTTGCGCCGCACCTGCCGCCGAATGTTAAGGCGATCGACCTATCCGGTGATTTTCGCATTGATGACCCGGAGGTCTTCAAGCGGTTTTACAAACTCGATCACGCGGGAGATGTGCAGAACAGCTTTGTTTACGGACTGACCGAGACCAACCGGGACGCGATCCGTTCGGCAAGGTTCATTGCAAATCCCGGATGCTTTGCGACCGCGACCTTGTTGGCCCTGGCTCCAGCTGTCAGCAGCGGCCTGCTGACCGGGAAGATCATCGTTGACGCAAAGACCGGCTCGTCCGGTTCAGGTGCTAAAGCGGCGGCAAATACGCACCATCCGCAGCGGATGAATTCGTTCTATGCCTACAAACCGTTCCAGCATCAGCATCTGCCGGAGATAGAACAGCATCTACGAACGGTGGGCGAATTTTCCGGCGGCCTTGTGTTCATGACCCACAGCCTGCCGGTCTCGCGCGGAATTTTTGCTTCGTGCTATATGGAGACAACGGTAAATATAACGAACGAGGACCTGGACAATCTTTACCGCGAATTTTACGGGGATGCATTCTTTGTTCGGCACGTCGAAGGCTCGCCGGACATAAATTGGGTCAAGAATACAAATTTTTGCGATATTGCCACGCACTCGAACGGGAAGCAGATCGTCGTGTTCTCGGCGGTGGACAACCTTGTAAAGGGTGCGGCCGGCCAGGCTGTGCAGAATATGAATTTGATGTTCGGCCTAGATGAGAAAACGGGGCTTGTGTTTACGGGCGGAAATCCATGACAGCAAGCGGGCGTCTGAAAGCTAAGCGAAAGCACTAATGTAATGTCCTTGTTCCGAAATTCAGATCTTCTTCCTTGTCTTCTGTGGTTATTTTACTTTGATGAACTTTAACGAAATCCAACATATCGAAGATACGTTTCAGGTCGAGACGTACAAAAAAATGCCGATCTCGATCGAACGGGGCGAAGGCTCGTGGGTATGGACGAGCGAAGGTGAAAAGTATCTGGACCTTTACGGCGGACACGCCGTTTGCGCGACGGGCCACTCGCATCCGCACGTTGTGAAGGCCATTGAAGAACAGGCACGCAACGTCCTGTTCTATTCAAATCTTGTTTACTCGGAGGTGCGCGCCCGGGCGGCGGAGAAATTAGTATCGATCGCCCCCGATGCTCTCACGAAGGCGTTCTTTTGCAATTCCGGCACTGAGGCAAACGAGAACGCCATGCGTATGGCCCGCATGGCAACAGGCCGCGAAAAGATCGTCACTTTCACCGGAGGATTTCACGGGCGTACCGCAGATTCGATATCCGCAACCTTTCTCGGCAAATACCGCGAGATCGGCAAACCGAATGTTCCGGGACACGTCGCAGCCGAATTTGGCAATATCGAAAGCGTCGCGGCCGTTGCGGACAGTGAGACAGCCGCGATCATGCTCGAGCCGATCCAGTCAATGGCAGGCGTGGCCGAGGCCGAACCCGCATTTTTTCAACAGCTTCGCTCTCTTTGCGATGACTGCGGCATTTTTCTTATTTTCGACGAGGTCCAAACCGGTATCGGCCGGACAGGAAGTTGGTTCTTTGCCGGAAGCGATCATGCCGGCGGGATCGTACCTGACATTATCTCATTGGCGAAATCCCTTGGCAGCGGTATGCCTGTCGGGGCGTGTCTTGTGAATGACAAGGTGGCGGCCAATATAAAGGTCAACGACCTCGGCACCACTTTCGGCGGCGGCATGATAGCAATGGCTGCCGTCCTCGCAACCCTCGAAGCGATCGAGCAGGACGGCATGATCGCCAACGCAAGAATGATCGAGCAGCATCTTCGCAATTCGTTAAACGGAGTTCGGACGGTCGTGTCCGTCAAGGGCAAAGGCTGCCTGCTCGGAATAGAATTTGACGGCCCGTGCGCAGCGGCCCATCAAGAACTCCTTGCCCGAAAGATCATCACGGGAACATCGAGCAGCCCGAACGTCTTGCGCCTTCTACCGCCGCTTAGTGTTTCCGCCAAAGAAGTGAACATGCTGGTAGAAGTGCTGCGGAACGCAGAAAGCTTCCCGCAATGGGCAAATATGCAGGTGTGAGAGGTCATCTCAAGATACAGAAGTCTGACCGTAAGGAAAGGCTTAATGCGGGCGTTGAATAGTAAGCCCTTGCTCACGCGCGGGCTTCCGCATTGGAGGCGATGCCGCTGCGGCATTCTTATAGATATAGATCGAATGAAAAACTTTCTTACGACCTTAGGCCATTCCACCAAGTCCCTGGATCGATTGCTTGCCGACGCGGCAAGATTCAAATCCGGTGCGGAAACCGGAAAGCCGCTCGCGGGCAAGTCGATCGCGCTCGTATTTTTTAACCCAAGCCTACGCACGCGGGCCTCGATGCAGGTGGGCATCTACGAGCTTGGCGGAAACGCCGTCATTCTCGAACCCGGCGGAACTTCATGGACACTCGAGCACCGCGAAGGCGTCATAATGGATTCCGACAAGACGGAGCACCTCAAGGAATTTGTCCGCGTACTCGAGCGATATGTTTCAGCTATCGGGGTTCGAACGTTTGCCGCACTCAAAGATTGGGAAACCGAACGCACCGATCCCGTGCTGAGTGCATTTGAAAAATACGCGACAAAGCCGGTCATAAATCTCGAATCGGCAATGCATCATCCATGTCAGGCGATGGCGGATATGATGACGATCCGCGAAAAGTTCGGGGCCAAAAAGAAAAAGGTGCTTCTGACATGGGCCTGGCATCCAAAACCACTGCCGATGGCCGTTCCAAATAGTTTCGCGCTTGCCGCGGCCCAGTTCGGCCACGACCTTCGGATCGCTCATCCCGACGGATATGACCTTGACGAAGAACTACTCTCGCAGATCAAAAGCTGCGCGACCGCCAACGGCGGCAGCGTCGAATTTTTTGACGGAGGTGAAGCCGCTTTTGAAGCCGCCGACGTGGTGTACGCGAAGAGCTGGGGAAGCAAAAATTGCTATGGCGATCCGGAGAAAGATGCGGCATTTCGTCTGGGGCTTCGGAACGATTGGATAGTCGATAGCTCAAAAATGGCCCGGACCGCGGATGCGGTTTTTATGCATTGCCTGCCCGTTCGCCGGAATGTAATTGTCACGGACAGCGTGATCGATTCGCCAAACTCGATCGTCATAGACGAGGCCGAAAACCGGCTCCATGTCCAAAAGGCCATCATGTCGGAACTCTTGGCAACAAGCCGTTAACCCTGTGTTTACAACAAATGAACATTGAAACCTTAGACCTTCTCCGCGAAGCCCTTCCCTATATCCAGCGATTTCAGGGGAACACTTTCGTCGTAAAATTTTCAGGCAAGGTGACCGAGGATAAAGCAAACCTTGCGTCGCTGGCGGAAGAGCTTGCCCTGCTGCATGAAGTGGGCATCCGCGTATGCGTCATTCACGGCGGCGGAAAGCAGTTAACCGAATTGGCAGAACAATTAGGTGTTGTCCAGACGGTCGTTCAAGGCCGGCGTGTGACCGATGACGATACTTTAGAGCTTGCGAAAATGGTCTTCAGAGGCAAGATCAATACCGAGATCCTGGCTCAGTTTCGCCGTCGGGGCATCAAGGCTGTCGGGCTGTCCGGAATCGACGGGGGCGTTGTGACCGCGGTAAAACGGCCCCCAAAGGACATTCTGGACCGTGAGACAGGCGAAAGCAGTATTGTTGATTTCGGCCACGTCGGCGATGTGGTAAAGGTTGATACCGCGCTGATCCAGACAATGCTGGACAATGGCTATCTGCCCATTATCTCCTCGCTTGGAGCGGACGACGACGGCCGGGTTTTTAATATAAATGCCGACACCATAGCGGCTGAGATAGCCGTTGATCTAAAGGCCGAGAAACTTATCCTATTGAGCGATGTAAACGGAATTTACTTGGACCCGAGCGATGAATCGACCAAAATATCGCGACTGACCGTCGAACAAGCTGATCAAATGATCAACGACGGACGGGCGACCGGCGGCATGATCCCGAAGCTCGAAAATCTGATATCTCTTTTAGAAAGAGGAGTTCACACGGCACACGTTGTCAGCGGTACTGTGCGGAATGCAGTTCTCGCAGAGGTCTTTACAGACGAAGGTACGGGCACGATGGTTGTGAGGATCTGATCCGACTCGATCTAGATTCGCGTTCTCCGATCTTCTCCACGACCTTGTATGGCCTGAATTTCTTCGTGCTCTTTGCGTCTTCCCTTCGTGTTCTTTGTCTTTAGGATCTGGGTTTTACCGCAAAGTCGCCAAGGGAAGACGCAAAGGGCACAAAGTCGGAGCGGCGATCCAATACATCCGGCGATTGCTGCTCATCGACCGTCCTGCCCAAAACAAAAAAGCCGCCCGGTAGGACAGCTTTTCGATATGGTGCTGAGGGCGGGACTCGAACCCGCACGGATTACTCCACACGCCCCTCAAACGTGCGCGGCTACCAATTACGCCACCTCAGCATTTTTTCAAAAGAACTATTTATTTGCCGGCGGATTCGGCTG
>JADYZI010000091.1 GCA_020853255.1 Acidobacteriota bacterium | reverse complement strand
GCGAAAAAGATAGCGAAGACCTTTCAATGCCTGTCAATGATCAGCTCTTAAAGATCTGCGACCTGATCAAAAGCTTTGCGGCAAATGTGAATTTAAGCCCAACTGACAAAAAAGCCGCGGCCCAGGCACGCCGTGACCTTGACGGCATAATTGCGCGAAGCCTGCTGATCGCCCCGGCCGCTCCGCCCGCTTGACCCGCGGCCGCGGGGCCGCATCGCATGCCTTGTTTTCCTCATGAAAAAACCAATTCTTGCCGCCGTAATTCTATTCACGAGTGTCAGCTTATTTGCCCAGCAGGCTAACTACATAAGGTACGTCAACCCTCTGATCGGGACGCAAAAAATGGGGCACACATATCCGGGTGCAACGGTGCCGTTCGGTTCGGTGCAGCTTTCGCCCGATACGGATGAGCAGCCGCATAATATCGGCGGGAAATATAACAAGGAAGCGTATCGATATTGTGCCGGTTATCAATATGACGATACGTCGATAGTCGGCTTTTCGCATACGCATTTTAGCGGTACGGGACATTCTGATCTCGGCGATTTTTTGATAATGCCGACGGTCGGGCCGCTGCAGCTCGAGCCCGGCAGCAAGCCCGATCCGCGGACCGGATTTCGTTCAGCCTTTTCCCACACGAACGAGATCGCAGAGCCGGCGTACTATCGTGTCAAACTCGATGACGACAACATCCTCGCCGAAATGACCGCGACGACGCGCGTCGGGTTCCATCAATATACGTTTCTCGGTCAAGGGAATGGAAAGGACGCGGTCCCTACCGCTTCCGGTTCTGACGGATCGACATTCCGCACTCCGCATTCCGCATTCCGCACTCGTAAGAACCCGCCCGCTAACGCAGACGGTTCTGACACCGATGCCCACATCATCCTCGATCTGATGCACGGCATTTACAATTACGAGGACAAGAATGTCTGGACATTTGTCCGTGTCGAGAACGACCACACCGTCACCGGCTATCGCCAAACCAACGGCTGGGCACGGACGCGGACGGTCTATTTTGCAATGGAATTTTCAAAGCCGTTCAAGTCATACGGCTTTAAAAATTTTGGAAAGGAAGACTACAAAGGCTTTTGGCGAAAATTCGACCAGACACGGAATTTTCCCGAAATGGCCGGCAAACAGATCCGCGCATATTTCGATTTCGATGCCGCACCGAATGAGAAAGTACAGATAAAATTTGCCATCTCACCGGTTTCGACAGAAGGCGCGATCTCAAATCTCAGATCTGAAATTTCAGATTGGGATTTCGAACGCGTAAAGCGCCAAAGCCAGGACGCATGGGAACGCGAACTGAGCAGGATCGCCGTAACAACGATCGACGATAGCGACAAGATAAATTTCTACACGGCGCTCTATCATGCGATGCTATCGCCGACCGTCTATATGGACACCGACGGCCAATACAAAGGCCTCGACCAGAATGTGCACAACGCAATGCGGAGGCCCGCGCGTCAGCAAGGGCTTAATGCTCAACGTCCGCAACAAGCCCTTACTAGCGTGCGGGCCTCCGCATCGGGCGGAACGGCCTTCACCAACTACACCACATTCTCACTCTGGGACACTTATCGCGCGCTGCATCCGCTGCTCAACATTATCCAACCGGCTCGCAACCGCGACATGGTGCGGTCGATGCTGGCGCATTTTGACCAGAGCGTTCATCACATGCTTCCCGTCTGGTCGCATTACGCGAACGAGAACTGGTGCATGATCGGCTATCACAGCGTCAGCGTGATCGCGGACGCCATCGTTACCGAAAATCTCACCGGTGCCGAAGCAATGAAAGCGCTCGAAGCATCAGCACAAACCGCTCGGACAAAATATTACGACGGCCTCGAATACTATATGCGGCTCGGCTATGTGCCCGAGGACAAGAACACGTCGTCCGTTTCAAAAACTCTCGAATATGCCTACGACGACTGGGCCATCGCACAGGCCGCAAAGAAATTAGGCCGCATCGATATTTACAACGAATTCAATAAGCGTTCCGAGAATTGGAAGAATGTTTACGACGCGTCTGTAGGCTTTATGCGGCCAAAAATGGCGGACGGAAAATTTGCCGCCAAATTCGATCCGCTCAAAACCGAAGGCCAGGGATTTATCGAAGGCAATGCCTGGAATTACAGCCTCTACGTTCCGCACGACCCGGAAGCGATGATCGCGATGATGGGCGGCAAGCAAAAATTTGCCGCCCGCCTTGATGAGCTTTTCACTATGCACCTGCCCGATGAATTTTTCGCCGAGACCGAAGACATTACCCGCGAAGGCATCATCGGCGGCTACATCCACGGCAACGAACCGGCGCACCATGTTGCCTATCTCTACAACTGGATGGACGAACCGTGGAAAACGCAGGAACGCGTCCGGATGATACTCGACCACCAATATCACCCAACGCCCGACGGCCTCGGCGGCAACGACGACTGCGGCCAGATGTCGGCGTGGTATCTGTTCTCTGCCTTAGGATTTTATCCCGTCGCTCCCGGCAGCGGCGAATATTCGCTCGGCAGCCCGCTGGTTAGGTCAGCAGAGATCAAACTTGAAAACGGACGAACGCTTCGGATCGAAGCTATCGGTCAATCTGACAAAAATGTTTACGTCCAAAGCGTAAACCTGAACGGCCGGAAATTAGACCGCCGCTACATCACAAACGCCGAAATAATGCGCGGCGGCAATCTGCAATTCGTCATGGGAAATACGCCGCCCAATACCGCTTCCGACCGACGTATTCGTTAATCGCGATGTTTCAGTTTTTATATAGATGGTTTTTACGTGCAGCTTGGGCGCCGATAGCCGTTGTTCTGGTTCAGCAAATCGTCGCACGCTTTTATGACATTGACTGGTTGATGCATTTTTTCGGCGGTGCGGCGATGGCGTACTTTTTCTATCAAGGTCTTAGGCTATGGGAACTGTCCGTCGGTCGACTGCTCGCCATCGTTCGGTATTTGCTTGCGTTCGGTCTGACATGCGGTGTCGTAATTGCGTGGGAGTTGACGGAATTCACCGCCGATCGATTGTTCGACACGCGTTTTCAGGCGAGTATCCCTGAGACGATGGGCGATCAGCTGTCCGGTGTTATCGGTGCGATGTTCATACTTGGCTGTATCGCTGTTGTCGGACGCGTACGGAACTGAGAATCGAAACGGGACACTTCGCAGAATGGCTGTCGCCTGAGGTCAGAACCGGGAGCGATAGCGACTGGGTTCTTTGCGTCGGCCACACGGTATCCAGTCACTACCGCTCCCGGTTCTGACTTAGCGGGCAAGGCCTATGCGAATAAATGCAGCTGTAAGGATGAGAAAGAGGACGATCAATGCCCCTATGATCTGCTGGCGTGTGAGTTTCATTTCGCGTCAAACAGAAGCGAGGGGTCTATCTTGAACTGCAGCATCTTTGCGCTTTCGCGCCCGCCATCGCCGCCTTTTCGCTGCATTGTGATGCGGCCTATTTTCAGGTTGCCGGCACGGGTTATCTCGACCGGACCTTCGCCGAAGAATTTTATGACGTGATCGATCCGCCGCAGCACCCAACGCGGCTTCGCTGACGCCTTTAGCGCCACCATCATCCACCCCGCGGCAAACTCGCCGTCGCCGCTGAACAGGTCCGCGACGATCTCTGTTTTATTTGCCGCAAAAAAATCAGTGACCGCCCGCCGCTGTTCCACCGAAAGCTCATTCAGGAACATACGTTCCGGATTTCGCGACGCCTTGCTCGGCTTTACCTCTCCAACAAAAAGCTTCAACGCCGAAACCACTTCCGCCGGCATCCGCCACATCTTTGCGTAGTGCGACAGCCAGCGTTTGTCTATCTGATTAAAACCCGTCCGGCTCGAAACCAGCTTGATCGAAATGCCCTCTCGGCGCTCCTCTTGCTCTGCGTCCTTGCCACTCTGCCGGAGATTTTCCTTCGACAAAGGCTTACTGTCTGCTGCTCCCACCACCCCGCCCTTCGGCCAGCCCTCCTCAGGCAGGAGGGGAGCACGCGGTTCTGACTTTGCCACTTCGCGGCCCTGCGGGCGCATCTTGATCACAACCACTACATCAGCCTTCTCGCCATGCGGTTTTGTCGCGGCAACCGACGCGATCGAGCCCGGCTTGTATCCCATAAACCCAAGCCAAACCGCCGCCTCTGCATCCGTCCGCCATGCATTAAACTTAGCCGCGATCTCGTCCTCATTCCGAAATCCGCCCTTCGCCGTCCGCGACCCCAACTCAACCGCCGCCGCTTGCCCGTGCTGTCCCAAGCTCGAACCAGCAAAAAGCAACAACCAGATCGCCGCTAAAACACAAACTTTACACCCAAAACCGTACCTAAACATCGAGCATGCCTCGTTTGATAACGTTGTAATACGTGTCCTCAGTTCGGTTACTCCGATGCCTTGTGCGAGCGGCCATAGGCACCCGATCCAATAATTTTGACTTGTTGGGCGGTTCCATGCTTTTCTCGCATTCAAATAAGAACTCTGACCGCATATATGGGTCTTATAGAGAAAACTTTCTGTATAATACAGCAAAACGGGAGATTGAGCAGAATAGTCGGTTCCGCTCAATCATAAGTTAGGTCTCACATGGACAATCGATCGCCGGACGCAATAGCTGAAGAATGGCTTCACAAGTGGTCAACCGGAAAAGCTGTCAAGAATGCTGACTCGGCTCTAGATTTCGAGCTACCAAGGGAACAGCCTGATCTTTCTCTTGCCGCGATCCTTGAGGTGCTTAAGCGGATCGATGCGACAAGTCCAAATGAAGTGCTTGGTGTTCTCGCCGCTGGCCCGCTTGAAGATCTTCTGAACTACAACGGGGGCCGTGTAGTCGAACAGGTTGATTTATTGGCTCGCCGTGATCCTGGCTTTCGGCTGTTGCTCAACGGCGTTTGGGACAGCAGCATTGCCCCTGACGTTTTGTCCAAGCTGGCAAAGTATCGAGGTAATCGCTGGTGAGACCTAACAATTCGTTCAAGCCGAACCTGCTTCACGGCGGCAAGTTTCTAAGGCATGGTCATTCCTATTCCCGCCGTTACGCAGGTCGGCTTAACTCAGGCGTTGGGCAGCTCCTCATAAAATCGAACAGGTTTTTCTTGACGCTTGTACTGTAGGTTATGATTGTACTATGAGCCAACTAACCAGAATCACATTCGATCAGAAAGTTATGGGTGGCAAGCCTTGCATTCGCGGCTTGCGCGTTACTGTCGGCTCAATCGTCGGGCTGATCGCTGCTGGACATTCATTCGCTGACATTCTAAAAGCCTATCCGTATCTTGAGGAAGAAGACTTGCGCGAAGCGCTGGCATATGCGGCGTGGCGCGTGGAAGAAATCGAAGCTCCGCTTGTCGCCGCATGAAAATTCTGATTGATATGAATTTGTCGCCTGATTGGACGGCGGCTTTCGCGGCAGAAAACATCGAGTCAGTCCATTGGTCAATGGTTGGCGATCCGCGAGCCGAAGATACGGAAATAATGGATCACGCGCGAGCGAATGATTATGTTGTTTTCACGCACGACTTGGATTTCGGCACACTCTTAGCTTTGACCCAAGCGGAGAGTCCGAGTGTCGTGCAGGTTCGCACCCAAGACATTTTGCCGTCGCATCTCGCGGCTACCGTTATTACGGTTTTACGCACAAATCAAGAATCTTTAGAACAAGGCGCACTGATTGTCGTGGACGAAGGTCGAGCGCGAGTGCGAATTTTGCCGTTACAAAGGCGGTCTTAAAATATAACGCGCCATCGAACATGTTATTGGACGTGAGGGCGAGACAGCGACTTTGTTATCACGTTCTTTGCTTTCCCTTAGCTTGCGTGTCATCGGTTTCGCCCACGTCATCTCAATCGTTCGACGTTTCGTGGTAAAATTGATGGTTTGCTCTCTGAAACAAGGAGATCAATGACGTATTTTCTTAGCTTGTGCGGATTGGTGGGGCGTGTTTGTATCGACGTGCTAAAATTGCCTCTGGGATGGAGATAACAATGTTATGAAAGTTACTTTGACAGCCGTGTTCCAAAAAGTCCCGGAAGGCTATATCGGTTACGTTGAAGAATTGCCCGGCGCGAACACGCAAGGCGATACTTTGGAAGAAGCCCGCGAGAATCTGAAAGAAGCGATTGAGCTTGTTTTGGAAGCAAATCGTGAGTTAGCGGAAGAAACCCTAGTTGGTGCAGACGTTATTCGTGAGCCGATACAAATGGCAACCGTATGAAACGCCGCGACTTGATTCGACATTTGGAAAAACACGGCTGCGAGATGCTGCGGGAAGGAGGCAGTCATACGGTTTATGTCAATCGCGCCAGAAGAAAAACGACGGCAGTTCCGCGTCATCGAGAAATCAACGAATTTTTGGCGCGAAAGATTTGTCAGGATTTGGAAATTCATGAACCCTGAGACACGCCCAACAAGTTATTGGACGTAAGGGCGAAACAGCGACTTTCTTTTCACGTTGTCTTTTTAACTAAGAGTAGCGTGTATTCCGTTTCGCCCCACGTCATCTCCATCGGCTGGTATCTTCCTTTCGTTATTGTTGATCCTTGTCAAAAATAGTATTTTGGCGATTATGCCAAAATTTTTCGTTAAGATCATTTTGTCGGGGAAGCGGTCCGTTCCAGTGTTTGCCGGCCTGTTGCTTTTATTTTCATCAACCGCTTTTGCCCAGACTCTGCCGGTTGCTCCAACACCCACAGGAAGTTACAGCGTCGGGACGCAAGAATTCTCTCTGATCGACAATTCGCGTCCCGAAACTTTGACTGACGATGCCAATGATAAACGCGAGCTTTACATTCGCGTTTGGTATCCGGCACAGAATGTTCCCGCTGATGCCAAACCGCAGCCGATCTTCGGCAAACAAACGAAAGAGATCGCCGAAGCCCTCACTACGAGCCTGCGTTTGCCAAAAGGGGCACTAAATTTTCTTGCCCTTGTCCCGTCACATTCTTACCCTGAAGCGCCGATCGCCGCGAAAGGCAAATTTCCTGTCATCACCTTTTCGCACGGCTATTACCAGGGTTTCGCCGCACAGAATGCCGTTCAAATGGAAGAATTGGCGAGCCACGGCTATGTTGTTTTTGGCATCGGGCACACCTACGAAACAATCCTCAACGTTTTCCCTGATGGCCGCGCGGTTCCTGCCGGAAAAGCCATGCTGTACGAACCAAATTCAAAAGTAAACGAATTGACGAAAGCCTATACCGAATCAAAGTCCGCCGCCGAAAAAGCTGCCTACGCCAATCAAATCGTTCTGCTTTCTCCGGCAATCGAGCGTTTGCATATTTGGGCGGCCGACATTGGTTTTGTAATAGACGAGATCGAACGGATGAACGCGGGCAAGGCCAAAAGCATCTTCGCCAATAAGCTCGATATCAAAAGGATAGGCGTAATGGGAATGTCCTTTGGCGGAGCCGCCGCCGGACAAGTTTGCCTCAAAGACAAAAGATGCCGAGCCGGGATAAACATGGACGGCCGACAACACGGCGACCTTTACGCAAACGGGTTAAAGCGTCCGTTTATGTTCATGAACAACGAAACACAGGACACCGGGATCAACCGTGATATTTATCAGGCGGCCCGTTCGGATGCCTACTTTCTGACGGTCAAGGGCGCGAAACATTTAAATTTCTCCAACTTTAATCTGTTTTCCGCACTAGACCGCGGGAACCAGATCTTAGGCAAAATTCCCGGCGACCGAATGGAGAAAATAATGAGCACCTATACTCTGGTATTTTTCGACAAGTATTTGAAGAACATTGACTCGCCAATGCTTGAAAGATCGTCGCCTGACTTAGCTGAAGTCGTTTTTTCAGCGAAGCGTTAAAATAACGCGATTGCCGGACTATCCAATGGACATGAGGGCAAAACCGCGACCTCCTTTCTCAGGTTTCTTTTTTTCCTTAGCTTATGTGGAATTGGTTCGCACCACGTCAGCGCCGTCGTTCGTTGTCTCGCTTAAACTGGAAACAGTGAAAACTAAAACAGTTAAAAAGTCGATCTGAATTTCTATTCCCAAACACATGCAGTTCAGCAAAACATTGTTGTGCGGCCCGTCATCTATCTGCGCCAAAAGAACAATTCATACTGGGAGGAAACAATTTAATGGGTGACGAATTGGCAAAACTCTCGCCGCAGGAGGTTGCGGGGTTTTATTCGCGGCTGGCAAACGAGGTGGATAAGAACAAAGGTGCTCTTCAGGTTTCACTGGCGGCCGATCTGATGCGTCAGTGGCTTGCGGTGCGAACGGGCAAGTATGTTTTTAACGCACCGACCCATCTGTCGTCGCATGCGGACGTGATGAAGGTCCTGAAATACCACCGTGCCGTGTATCTCACCGAACAGAAAGCCAGCTTTACCGGCGGCATCTCAAAATGGGCCGGCATCATTCCGCGAATTCAGGGCAAACCGCCGCATCCAAAATGGAACATGATCGGGGTAATGAACATGGAGTACCAAAGCCTGGTCGAAATCCCGCTGCGGTACCAGATCACTGGATCGGACGCAGACCGCGATATTCTCTATGCTCTTCACGGATTTCAGCTGAAAACGAATGTCTCCGTTACAGTTGCACCCGTCCCAAACTCGACGAAACTGCGTGTGAATTTCACCAGCTTTCAAGCAAGGGTCATCGACCGGTACGATTGGGATTACAGCGAACATCTTACGGTGCCAAATCCGGATTACAAGAGTACCGCACCGGGCGCCGTCGCTCCCGATTCACAAAAAGTTACTGTGTATCATTCGAATGCAAGAAGAGTAGAAAATGCAAACTTGGCGGCACCGTATGATCTTGAGACCAACCCGTGGAATGTTACCGCGACCGACGTGACCGGTCCGGGTGAAATAGATCCAAGCAAGTCACTTTGATCTGCCAGGCTCAGGATCTAATAGGCCTTGGCCACTTCAACGCCGGTGTAATAGTGTTTGATAATGTCCTCGGCCTTGACGCCCATTTTGGCGAGGCCGTAGGCGCCGTATTGACACATGCCTACGCCGTGGCCCCAGCCGCGGCCGGTGAAAGTGTAGCTGACGGCAGTTGTGCCGGAATACCGTTTGTCCAAAACAAAAAGCTGTTCCCGCAGCCGCAAGGCAGATCTGATCTTTCCGCCTTTCAGCGTTTTCACGCCGTTCGAGCCCACGATCTCAAGTTCTACCGCACGACGCGAATAGCCTCGCTTCGTCACATTTACGTCATACAGTGTGCCGATGCCGCGAACATATCTTGAAAGCCGAGATTGGACCGCTCCGGCGCTCAAGGTTGTCGTCCAGTTTGTGAAAGGCGACATATTCTCGGCGACGGTCGGCGAATCGGTCGGCTCGATCTCAAGGTAGGAGACCGCACCGGTGCCGTCGGTTTGATAGCGCACATTCTCGCCGCCGACCAACGCGGCTTCCTTTACCGGATAAATTGACGCACCGAATTCGCGAAAGAGAAAAACGTCCGGGCGGATCGCCAACTGCCTGTCCGCACGGCCCGACTTTAATACAAGCTTTCCGTCAACACTCGCCTTCGTTACACCGCCTTGCAGATCGGGCATCCATTTTTTCTTTTCGTAGATCTGGCGGAACAGCCGCAGCAGCTGCGCCCGCGACAATGCCTTTGTCGGTTTCAGCGTCAGGTCAGGGTGCAGAATAAAATAGCCGTCGCGCAGCAGCATCGCAAGCTCGGCCCGGCGCTCGCGCGGCACTTCGGCGGCGTCGTCAAAGGCAAGCTGATAATTGATGTCTGATTCGGTCAACAGCGTATCCGCCTCGGTCGGCGAATATAGAAAACCTGCCAAAATACGCGAAAGTTCAAGCGGATATCCCGAGGCCTTTGTGACCGGCGGCAGCGGTTTCCCAAATTTAACGGCAAGCTGATTCAGCCAATTTGAAAGCTCGTTCGCCGCCGGCATTTCATCGAACCAGTCATCGGTCATTTCCGGCGCCGTCAGCGAAAATCCGTTTGCCGCAAAAAGCGACATCAGCCGCACCATTTCCAGATTTGCGTCGTTTCGCAGCTTTGCCGGCTTTCTCGTCGTCTTGATGGTGAACGGGTCAAAATGCTTATGCCCTTCGAGCGAGCATTCGACGCCGCGAAGATACGGCTCAGCGTGATCAAAAACATTCTCTGAATCTTCCGTCCGCCCGCCGCAGGTCGAGGTGAAATACGCCATTATCGGCTTGCCGCCGTATGTTGCGATCAAACCGGCGGTCTCGCGCACGGCTTGCGTGCCCATTTTGGTCTCGATCGAAACGCCCTTGTAAACCTGCGACCAGACCGTCGGCACCATATCGAAACCCTGCGTGCCGTAGCCGTTTATGTTCGCGACCGCATAGGTCCGTGCCGCGATCGCCTGCG
>JADYZI010000090.1 GCA_020853255.1 Acidobacteriota bacterium | reverse complement strand
TGTGAGTTGCGACGGTTTTCTTATCTGCTAAACTAAGCAAGCCTTGCAAACTGGAGGACACAAAGTTGTGAGTTGCGACGGTTTTCTTATCTGCTAAACTTGACGGCCAGCTTTATAAGGTCCCCGGCGTTGTGAGTTGCGACGGTTTTCTTATCTGCTAAACTTGTAAATTGAGCGGGTATGAACTGTTTCTGGTTGTGAGTTGCGACGGTTTTCTTATCTGCTAAACTAGATTTATAAGATCGACCGTTGGAATCTGGTTGTGAGTTGCGACGGTTTTCTTATCTGCTAAACTGTATCGCCACACGGTGACGACATGCTCAGGTTGTGAGTTGCGACGGTTTTCTTATCTGCTAAACTAGCGCTCAAAGTCTGCGCACATGCCGCAGGTTGTGAGTTGCGACGGTTTTCTTATCTGCTAAACTCTGCTTTGTCTTCGCTCTTCGGGAACTTCAGTTGTGAGTTGCGACGGTTTTCTTATCTGCTAAACTAGGTTGGCTGTAAATGGCTGAGACGAATGAAGATGCCGCTGCCGAGGCTCAGAAAAAACTGAGCTGAAGCGGCGGTTCTTCTGTTTTCCGGCGGGCTTTTCCATAGAAAGTTTTCATTCTGGCGTACTGTTTTTCGGTAACCTTTATTATACGCACGTTACCTTTTGGCGGCAACGACAAGACAACGCGCTTTTCGTGGACATCGGCGTTTTCGTCCGACGGGCAGTGCCGCCCATAAACCGAGAATTGAAGCATCATAAAACCGTCTTTGAGCAAAACCTTACGAAATTGTGCATACCGCCGGCGGTCTTCGGCCGTTTCGGTCGGCAGATCGAACATCACAACCATCCACACAGTATCAAGTCCTCCAAAAAATCTCATAGATCACGAGGCATCCTGAAGATCCGATTGCGGAAGCCCGCACGAAGTAGATACGTTGCGTATTTCGCCCTTACTTCGTGCGGGCTTCCGCAACAGGCGGCATCACAAAATGCCCAGTTAGTTAAAGGCCGGGATCACCGGCCTGTCGGTTTCGCCCATCATTACCTGTTTTACGGTCGCCGCGTAATAGCCGACCGCGACCATCAGCGGCAGTTTACGTCCGTCATAGATACATTCGTCACCAAGCAGCCGCAGCAGTTCCTTTTTTGTGTCGCGGTCGAGCTTGATCTCTCGTTCGGAGCCGTCGGCATCGGGCCGCATTTCGTTTACGATCTGATAAACACGCACATCGACAAACGGCCGGAGCGGTTCGACCAGGTCGTCCGCCAGCGGAAACGGGTTGTACTGATTCTTATGATTGATGCCAAGCCCCGGATGCAGGCCTGTCCCGACAATCGAGCGTGCCGCCGCCGCACGCATCACCGCGTAGCCGTAATTGAGCAGGGAATTATGGTCGGCAGCGTCACGGTCACGCCGAAAACCGTCGCCAAAAAGTTTTCGCCAATATATCTTTGCCGCGTATGCCTCGAGATTTTCCGGATCGCCGCTTTTTACGCGGGTTGCGATCTCTTTCAGCGTGGCCGCACCGTCCCTGCGGCAAAGCTCAAGTGAGCGGGCCTGGTTCGCTATCTTTGCCGAAATGATCTGCGACCAGAGCCGTTTCTTGGTCGGCAGCGATATCTCGATCTGGCTGTTCAGGACCTTTGTCTGTATCGAGTTTGCCGAAAAGGGAATTGTGAGCGATGCCGGAAGGTGTTTTGCGTCCGTAAAAATGACCGAGACATTCTGCTCGGCCAAAAAGCCCATCAGGGCTGACGTGATCAGTATTTGCGGATTGTCGAGAATAAGAACGCCGAGGTCTTCGATAGGCACGCTGCCCATCTTGAACCCGTCCTTCTCGATCAGAAGCTGCTCGTGCTTCATATGCACATAACAGCCGGGCGTCGAAATTTCAACGGTTCGCTTGATCATAGTCTTTCAACCAGACAAGCGAAATTGTATTCTCTCAAAAGCTAATCGCTTGCCTTTGAAAGACGTCCAAGCGGATCAACCTGAAGTTTGCGGGCGATCTTTTTCAAATGTGCCTGAAGCTGTTGGACAACGCCGGGCACATATTCAGACCTTGCGTCTTCAAGCGGCCGACCAATGATTACCACTTTTCCGCCGCCGGACATCTTCTGGATTCTGTAAACTCGCAATTGGCCGTCGTCTCCGCGAAACTCGACATAATCGTTTGCGCAGAGCGAGAAGAGTCTTCGCCATTCGGGGCCGAGGTCTTTTGGTTTCCAGTTCCGCTGCGCGGCGTAAAATCGCGGGACAAGTTCCGCCCGCCGTTCGCCGTCGTTGTTCTCAAAAATATCGACGTGATGATTGCCGGCCAGCGGGTAATATTTATACTCTTTGCCGCCCGCGTCCTTTATCCCGACAAGCGTTTCCGGCGTCATCGAAACGGTGACGCGAACATTTTTGATCGGCGTCTTGCCGTCCTTGTGAAAGAGCGGTTCGACAAAGGCTTTCTTAACGTCGTTGTTAAATTGCGACAGCCGCAGTTCGACCAGCTCTTTGACCGCCGGATCGACAATGTTCTTTACCGCCGGCAATGTAATTCCGGCCAGCGATTTCTTGACGACATAAACACCCGGCGTATTTGTCGCGCCATAAGCGGTTTCTTCCAAAAGCTGCCCGCGAACCCGCCGCGTCGGAGCGTGTGAAACGACAAGTTCCTTCATCGCTGTCTCGACATCCTTCAGAAACCCTCGCCACGGCTCGCTAAAGCCAGACAGGACTTTTTTCATCAATGCTTTATTTCGGCCCGAGAGTTTCGAAATAAGCTGATAGAGCCCGCGTTCGCATAACGCCACGACAATCGCATCGATAGTATGATGCCGGTGGTCCCATCGGTTCTTTACGTCGATATCGCCATCCGACAATATCGCGTTGACATGCCAGACATGCCGCAAATTTGCCGTCGCTCCGCCCACGACAACCTGAACATATTTGTTCTCGTCGGCACTGTACGGGTAAAGCTGACGCAGATATCCGCGGGCCTCGCGGCAAATGTAACGGGTGTCGGAAAGCTGGCGGCCGGCCCAGTCGGTCTTGTCCAGATCTTCTTTTGGCATCTGAAACTTTCGCTGTTTTCCGTACGGCAAATAACTTATTCGCGTAAGCAGTTGGGCGAATGCATCACTCTCGCGGTCGTAAAATTCACCCGGCGCCTGGTTCTTTTTCACCTCGCGGTTGAATTTTGCATCGCAGATGGTCTTGTTCATATACGAATCATCAAAACATCGGCTATACGGGATAATGTGCTCGATATCGACCAGCCCGTCGTCGAGCAACGCCTCCGGCGGTATCGGGTTTCCGGTATATGGACAGCTGCCGCCTGATTCTTTCCAAAGGCGGTACTTTAGCTTGTCAGTACCGGAAACATTCTCAAGCCCGAACTTCTCCATGAAGAATCTCTCGGCCTCTTCATTGTCCCGCTTGTTCTGATTCGCCTGCTTCATCGCATTGTCTTTTTGAAGCTTTGTCAGTTTCAGATCGCGGGCCATTTCAAGCCGTACCTCATCGGGCCTGCCGTATTCGCGTATGATCGCGTTCACGACCTTTCTGACCTCGCACAACGCCTTGTATACAATTGGATTTCTCAGGTCTTTGGGCGGCATTTCGAGTTTTTGAAACTCTTCGCCGCCGAATTTCTTGCGATGATCGCCATAGATAGCGGTCACCACCTCGTCATAGCGTTTTCCCTCGATCATTAACGGAAGAACTTTTCTGATCGCCTTGAGCGAAAGCCGGCTGTAACCGTCCTCAAGCTGATGCCAAACACCTTCGAGTTTTTCTACCTGAGCATCGTCAAAATTCCAAAAGTCTTTGAGCCGCTTTTTCAGCGCGATCTCGTTCTCAATGCGGAACATCTCTTCGGTCAGACGGTTTTGTTCTTCCTCGTTGAATTCATCCCAACGGCCGCCGACTGCCTTCCGAAATGCATAAGCGGTCTTGTTTCCGTACAGCTTTTTCTCATTGGCCTCGAGGTTAATGCGAACATCGTCGGTGATCCTCAAAAGCTTGCGCAGCTTTTTGTAGGTGAGTTCCTTTGTATTCTCGAACTCCTTTGCGACCCGTTCCTTTTCTTCAAGAGTTAGCGGCCGCTGATTAAGGGTTTGTGGGTCTTGAAGCTGCAGGCTGTTCAGGTCATGCCAGTATCGAAACCTCTGAGCTTCTTGACGAGCAAGATCACATCGTTTCTTATCGGTCTCGAAAGTGCATTTTCCGATCAAGCCACGCTGCAATTTTAGCGGTCGCTGATAAAAAATGGTGTTTTTGATCTCGGACTTCAATTCGTCCGTAAGGAATCCATTGTGATACTCCTTTTGTGCCAACCAAATTGATTCAAACTCGTCTTCGGACATGGTCCGGTGAGTGAAATATTTTCTCTTCTTGTCCTTTGTAGCAAGCAGTTCGCCAAGCGTCCGAAAGTTTCCGTTCTCAAGTTCGGCGCGGACCTGGTTGATCCCGTCGTAAACCACGCCGTCCTCTTTCGATTTTGCCGATTTACGGTTGCTAAGGAAACCACGCCGTTTCGAAAGATGATATATCGCCCGGCCAAGCTCAAAGTTTTGAAGCGGCTCATCCAATGCTCGAACTCTTAAAGCGTACGGATCGCCAAGTTTCTCGAATATGGTCTCGGACTCCGCTGATCCGATCCCCGGCAGCAGCCCGTTAGTGGTGAGCAGTTCACGCAGTTCAGTGCGCCGTTTCGCCTTGCGCATTACCAATCGCCGTGCGCCTCGCGACGCACGACGTTTGTGATTTTTCGGGGCGTTGGTCTTATCTTCGGTCGTCGCCGGAAATATGCGGACACCGCTTGCCGCTATCGAGACGCCGTTCAATAGATCGTCGTCATCACGAACCGGTTTGCCGTCTTCACCGGTTTCAACTTTCAGCAAGGCCCATCCGATGGATGTTACGCCAAGATCGAGACCAAGGACATACTTGAAAAAAGGCATTGAGGAACCTCCGGGAGTTGGGGAATTTTTGAACTTGAAAATAAGGTAAAGCTAATATATCATATCCGCTGTTTAGTAGATAAGAGAACACGTTGCTTCTTATAACAAGAAGTATTTCGTAGGCTCTGCCGGTAACGGCAACCACGGTCCGCGCGAAAGCCCGGGCCTTTTATTTTTTGGTTTAGAGAAGCGTTCCGCGGATGTCGGCTTTGATGGAATAGACGGCTTCGTTTGTGGCGGCGATGAGGCGGGCGTCGGTGGTGAAGCAGAGGCCGACGATGTTCATTCCGGCGACGATCTGGCGGACGGCGAGGGCGTCGGGCGAGATGCTGAAAATGCCGCGGCGTCCGGCGTAGCAGGCGGCGGCGTAAAGCTGGCCATCGCGGCCAAATGCGATGCCTTGCGGGCGTCCGAACCCGACGGCGAATTTTTCAACATTACCGCTTCTGTCGATCGCGTAGATCGCGTCGTGGCTGGCCAGTCCGGGTGCGGACACAAACAATCTCCCGTCCGGGCCGAACGCAAGGTGATAAGCGGCGACCGAAGGCTCGAGCGTTGCAAATTCTTCGGCCTCGCCGGCCGACACAACGCGATAGATCGTGCCCGTCCGGTCGCCTACGAACATCACTCCATCCGCGTCAAATGCCAGGCCCGTCGCGATCCCTAATCCCCGCGCATAGACCGGATTTATACCGCTTGGGCTGACAAGATAGACCTCTCCGTGTGCCCGGTTGGTGACATACATGCTTCCATCCGGGCCAAAAGCGATACCGGTCGGATTAAGGATGGCGTCAGGTATCTCGTCGATAAATCCGTCGGGTTCGATGCGATACAGGGTGTTCGGAAGCTGCTGTCCGCGAGCACCGGAACGCGTAACGATGAGCGCGCCGTCAGACGGATCTATCGCCGGATTCGCGACGATGTGCATCTCATCGGCTATCTTTTCGCCGATAACGATGTCGGCCGTCGGGCTTTCGGCACCGCCGCTTTCAAGGTGAACGTACGCTTCGCCCGGCGAGCAATCGGGCACGATCGCCACAATGCGATTTGCCGACGCCGCAACCAGCGTACACCGCATCCCGTTCACGAAAGCGCCGTGATCAAAGTCAGGATCGAGATGAAATCCTTCGCATTCAATTGTGATCTCGCCGCCCGCTATGGCAAGCGGCGGACTTACGGACAGAATCGTTCCCGCACTGTTCATTAGCCTAACATTATGAAAGATAAGGGCATGGAATCAAAACGGCTGGCCTCTTTCGGGGCCAGCCGCCGGTTGTACGTTAAAAATTGATGCAAACGTTACTCATCGTCTTCATGCGCCCGGACACGTCCGGCCGCAACCGCTTCCTGGATCACTTTGTCCGACAGATTATGCGGCAGCGGATCGTAATGCGAGAACTGCATGTGATATGAGCCGCGTGCCTGCGTGACGCTGTTGAGCTTTGATTGATAATCCAGCATCTCGCTCAGCGGCACTTTTGCCTTGATCACCTGCTGCTTTCCGCGCATTTCCATGCCGCCCACGCGGCCGCGCCGGCTGTTCATGTCTGACATTATCTCGCCGCTCACTTCCTGCGGCGCAAAGACCTCAACATCCATTATCGGTTCAAGCAGCGTTGGCTTGACCTTTTCCATTGCGGCGCGAAACGCCTTTCGCCCGGCCGCCCTAAATGAATGCTCGTCCGAATCGACCGTGTGATAGCTGCCGTCAATAAGCGTTACCTTAAAATCGACAAGCGGATAGCCCGCGACCGCGCCGCCTTGAGCGGCCTCGATGATCCCTTTCTCAATAGCCGGGCGGAAATTCTGCGGCACCGAGCCGCCGAATATCTTATCGACCCACTCAAATCCGGCACCGCGCTCAAGCGGTTCGAAGATCACCTTGCAGTCGCCGAACTGCCCGCGGCCGCCCGATTGTTTCTTATGCCGTCCCTGAACTTCCGCCGTGGCGGTAATTGTCTCTTTGTACGCTATGCGAGGCGGATGGAGAGCGACTTCAACATGGTAGCGGTCCGCCAATTTTTTGACCACCGTCTCAATGTGAAGCTGGCCCGAACCTGAAAGTATGAACTCTTTGGTTTGCGCGTCGCGGTCAAAATGGAGCGACGGATCTTCTTCAAGTATCTTGTGCAGGGCGGAAGATATCTTGTCTTCGTCCGCGCGTGATTTTGGCTCAATGGCAAACGCCGTCGCGGCCTCCGGATATTCGACCTTTGGATAAACGATGGCGTTCGCCTTATCGCAAAGCGTGTCGCCGGTTTGGGTATCTTTCAACTTCACGACGGCGATGATGTCGCCCGTCCGAGCCTCGTTTACCTTGTCAAGCGTTTTGCCGCTTATCACATGCAGGGCACCGAGCCGTTCGGACGTATCGCGGCTTGAATTAAAGACCGTTGCATCAGACGCCACTTTGCCGCTGATGATCTTCATCA
>JADYZI010000089.1 GCA_020853255.1 Acidobacteriota bacterium | reverse complement strand
TCCGATCGCTTTACATCACACCTTCAGGATATTCGCCGTGATCCTGTCCGCAAGCTGTTCTGACTCGGCAACGATCGCTGTCCTTGCCGCCACGACCTGGGCCTCAAGTTCCCCTTTTTGCCGAGCAAGTTCCTGTGCGGTCTCGTCCTTGGCCCGCGCCACTATTGCCTGCCGTTCGGCGACGGCCGCCGTCCGTTCCTTCTCGATCAACTCGTAACCTTCGCTTCGAGCATCCAGCAAAGCCTTGTTATAGCGGCGCTCTTTTTCTGCCGCTTCACCGAGTATCTTTTCAGCCTCAGTGCCTTTGCCGCCTTTTTGTTTTTCGCGCTCGTGGATCACCCGGTTGATCGGGCGAAAGAAGGTCCGATTCAGCACCCACATCATCACAAGTATCAACGCAATGTGAATGAAGATAGTGCCGTCCGGAAAGAGTTGGATCGATTGTGCGGCGAAGGCCAGCAGAAACATAAACTTATACTAAATATCTCTGTTAAAAGTCAGTAAAAATCGGGACGTACCCAAAAGATATAAGGGTATCACGCGCTCATTTTAGGGTCAAGCAGACCCCCAATCACGGCTGGAATTTGTTCGGGGCTCGATCGAATGGCGATCGGAGGCAGCAAAAAGAGCCATTGTTCGCGTATCTCGTCTCTGTTCGAGGTGTTGGCAGCGGGGACGCCTACGCTGGATCATCTGGCGCGAACTTCCGAAAGAATTCGGCAAACTTGGATACCGATTCGCGTCGTACCTGACGGAACGTCAATTTTACGGAAGGGTGATCCATGGCAATAGGGAAAACTGGGCGTGCGGCGCTTAATGAACCAACATTTCGGGCAATAGAGAATCGGCTGGCGACAATTGGGATAAAACTAAGGGAACATCTAGTCGATGATCCGCGATCCGTTGCCGATCTTGAGGTCCATCCGTTAACTCTGCAGGGCGTTGACTTTACGGTCAAAGACCCGGACAAATTCCTGTGTGCTATCAGGAACGCGAAAAGCGGTACGGACAAAGCGTTTGCCGAAGGCAGTACAAAGCCGTCTGACTGGAAACAGCATTGGGCAATGACTGCCTCGCTACTTGCTACGAAAGGCATTGGCTTCCGTGAGCCCTGGCGTTTTTTTCTGAACGGCCGTTCGGCCCAATTGCTGAATGCTCAGCCCCCCAGAATGCTGAATGCTCCGCAGTGGAGTAACGAGCTTGCCGCCAATTTTGCGACAGCCAATACACAGGACATCTCCGCGCTGCATGTTTCGGTCGCATTCGGTAAATGGACCGAATGCAACATTCATATCGATGAGACCGGTATTACGATGACAGATATGGAAAACTTTCTCTCATTGACGCCAAATGCGGGCCAGCATACGGTCAATGAGCTTCTGGTTAAAACGATCCTTGCCGAAGCCCTTAACCTGCCGACATGGTTCACTGACCGGTTCAATCTCCACGTTCTTGGGCCGCAGGTCAATTACCAGCGAATCGGGGCAAGTTTCGATGTGCTTAAGGGAAAGAACTACAAGCTGACCGTGATGGCCTCGTGCGGCCTGATGCAGTGTAGGGATGTACAATTTTCGAAAATGCTAACGCTCAACCTGAATGACAAGGTTGACCTGTTAAAGCAGCTTAATCCGACAGTGATGTTCGAAAAGCGCTTCTGACCCGACAATGGCCCGGATATGGTATCGTTCCAGTGTGTCGATGTCGTCCGGGCTAACAAAACCAAGGGCTCCTCAAAACCGAACGCTGGAGCTTTCTGCGTCTGAGCTGTCTCCTCTGCGGGAAAGGCTTATATTTGATGATGATTCCGGAACGGTGCCTGCCCCTATCGGCCGAATAGTTTGCGGCAATGCATTCGACGTGCTGCCACGCTTGCCGGCGGCAAGTTTCGACCTCCTTTTCGCGGACCCGCCGTATAACCTGACAAAGCGGTTCGGGAGTGAGAGCTTTACGCAAGGCCCGTCAGAGGTGTATGAGGCATGGCTTGATTCATGGCTGCGCCTGTGCGTACCGCTGCTCAAAGAAACAGCAAGCGTTTACATCTGCGGCGATTGGCGCTCGGGAGCTGCCATCGAGCGGGCTGCGTCGCGGCACTTCAAGCCGCAAAATCGCATAACGTGGGAGCGCGAAAAAGGCCGTGGTGCAAAGGCGAACTGGAAAAATTCGTCCGAAGATATTTGGTTTTTTACCGTCTCCGACGATTACACTTTCAATCTCGATGCAGTCAAACAACGCCGCCGCGTGATCGCGCCGTACCGTGAAAACGGGCGGCCAAAGGACTGGGCGGAGACCGAAGCGGGCAATTTCCGCGACACACATCCCTCGAACCTTTGGACAGACATTAGCGTCCCTTTCTGGTCGATGCCGGAGAACACCGACCATCCGACACAAAAGCCGGAGAAGCTGTTGGCAAAGCTCATTCTGGCAAGCACGAATCCCGGCAATCTGATACTTGATCCGTTCGCGGGCAGCGGAACAACGGCCGTTGCCGCAAAAAAGCTGGGCCGCAATTTTCTGGCGATCGAATCCGACGAACATTACTGCTTGCTTGCGGCCAAACGGCTTGAATTGGCTGAGACCGATAAAACGATCCAGGGATTTCGCGATGGAGTGTTTTGGGAAAGGAACAGTCGCAACCACCTCGCGTAATCGGCGACCCACCCGCTTACGCGAGGTGGTTCTGACTTGCGGCTTGTGCTAATTATTGTTTTATGAAGATCGCCACCTGGAACGTCAATTCGATCAATATTAGAGTGCCGCAGATGATCGGCTGGCTTGAGGGCAAAGACATCGATGTCATTTGCCTTCAGGAGACGAAGACCGTTGATGAAAACTTTCCGCTCCAGGCGTTGCGTGAGGTTGGGTACGAAGCGGCGTTCACGGGGCAGAAATCGTATAACGGCGTCGCAATTCTGTCGAAGCATCCGATCGGGGACGTGCAGAGGAATTTTCTCGATGACGATGATGAATCACCAAAACGGATGATCGCGGCTACGGTCAACGGCATTCGCATTGTCAATACATATATCCCTAACGGGACCGAACTTTGGACTGATAAATTTACGTTCAAACTCGACTGGCTTATGCGTCTGCGCCGTTATTTCGATGAACACTGTTCCGCCGAAAGTGATGTCGTACTTTGCGGCGATTTTAACGTCGCGATGGAGGAACTCGACGTTTGGAACGCCGCCCAGTGGGAAGGAAAGCTCCATTTCACCAAAACGGAACGGGCCGCGATGTACAACGTAAAGCAGTGGGGATTTGTTGACCTGTTCCGCAAGATGAACCGCGGCGCGCAGGAATTCTCCTGGTGGGATTACCGCGAAGGTGCCTGGCAGCGAAACCGCGGCCTGCGCATTGACCACATCTGGGCCTCGCCCTCATTGGCCGCGAAATGCACCGATTGCCACATAGACAAATCACCCCGAGCCCTCGAAAAACCAAGCGACCACGCACCGGTTGTTGCCGAGTTTGCTGTATGAAGTAACCTGTCTCATACCTCTTGGTCAGATGCTCCTTTCAGTGTCCAGCAAAAAAATGGCTGTGCCGAAATCCAACTTCGCAAAAGTTTATTTTTGAAAACGTCGCAGTACTGGATCGAATGACGTGCTTTGAAGTTGAAATGCTTGTCATTCAGAGATCGACGACGCAAACCCGCCGCCAATTCTCCTCATCGGCACCCGTTCGACCCTAATACGTTCCAAATCGGAATTATATGGAGGTAGAACAGTGCGTAAAACGCCACCCGTAGCAAAACAAGTTATCCCACCCTTTAAACCAACAAATGCCTTGATCCAAAGCCCGACTCATCGACTTTGACACCGGACACGCCGAACTTGAAACACAACACAAGACGTTCCTGACGGAAGCGATAAACAGGGCGAAAACCAATTCAGCTTTTCACATTCGGATCTATGGATTTGCCTCGCATTTAGGCGACATAGTAAAGAATAAAAAACTCTCTTTAGCCCGCATGCAGTCGGTTTACAATTTCCTGAAAAACCAAGACGGACGCGTACTCAATAGTATCCAGATGTGGGAACCTCTTGGCGAATCGAAATCTCCAGGTGGCGAGAACGATGATTCGCCTGAGTTTCGGGCGGTTGAGGTTCATATTTTTATTGGCGACATGCCGCCAATCGACCCTCCGGGTAAGAAAAAGGTGGATCCTCCGAATAAACCGGTGCTTCCCGGCGGCCCTCGTTCGGGGCGATGGTCTGTGGCGGCGCCGGGCGGCGCGACGTTTACCATTGGGCCGTCCGTCGGCCCAGTGACCGTCGGCGGAACAATTGGTGCAAATTTCTTTTTCGTAAGAAACGAATTGACGCACGAGGTTCGCAAATATGCGGCTCTCGCTTTGGGCTTTGGTGTCTCGCTTGGAATACCTGTTCCTTTCAAGAGTTTGCAGAATGCCTTGCAAACATTATTGACCGGCCCGAATTTCTCAGGCGTTTCATTTACAACGGTGTTTCCGCCGCATGCGGTCACCTTCGAAGAGGTAGAGTCGTGTTTGGTGACGGTCGTGGGCGGCAACGCGGGCATATTCAATCCTGCTTTGAGCGGTTCGGTAGCAGTGATCACATTTAATTGTCCCGGCGTGATGCAATTCGGCCCTTCCGGAACGCCGATCAAAGTAGCTGAAGATATATGGAGCTTCAACTCCAGCGGCCGAAATTTTCAGGTTGGCGCCGGGGCCAGCGGTACGACTGGTCCATTGATCAAGCTATGAATAAAAACGACGGACGCCGATAAAACCGCGAGGTTAAAGCGGCGTCTGATCGTCTTCGGCCGTAACAGTGCCAGCGACCGTCGTTCGCGCGGATGGTCACACAATTTCCCTATCGAAAAACTATCAAACCTGACGCCGAAATCGGATCGATGATCCATCGTGGATAGAATTTACGTTTTAGTTGTTAAGGAGCAACAAATCGTTTATCTTTTTGTCGCTCTGATAATTACACGGAGGAAAACTAATACGATGAGCGCACCCGCGACTGCAAACGACCGCGAGGCCATTGCGGCCACTATTCAACAATATATCGACGGCGGAATTTCTGGCCGAAGTGATGAAATGAAGCCCGCGTTTCATGAGGGCGCGACCATTTACGGCTACATCGGGCCGGACCTTTTTGGCGGGCCGATTCAGGGATTATTCGACTGGAACGACGGTAATGGCCCGGCGGCGGAATTGACGTCGAATATCGCAGCGATCGATATCGGAGGCACGATCGCCACGGTCCGCCTCGAACTCGACAACTGGACCGGCCACAAGTTTACGGACATGTTCACGCTGCTCAAAACCGACGGCGAATGGAAGATCATCAGCAAGGTCTTCTATCTGCACCCGGAAGATTGACATTTGTTACCGCGGCGCTTTCGAACGGCATTCACGAACTTGCCTGGAAGAGCAGGCTGACTGAAAATCAGAAAGTTTTGCTTTTAGCTCCGTAGGAGCGTCATGTTTATAGAACAGGTTCAAAGGATTCCGGAAGCTCCGTAGGAGCGGCATATTATTGACATGCTTGAATTTAATGCCGCCCCCAACGGGGCTTGTTTCTTTCTTTTTCATTAATTCTATAAATATTTTGCTCCTACGGAGCATAAGAATCACCTGATTACTGCCTTTTTGGACATCCTCGATCTTTCAACTGAAGTTTGTTGGACATAGGAGAAAATAATGAAAATTGGCTCACGGTTTATTGCAAAACTTTGGCTTGCGGGTTTGATCGGGGTACCGATCTTGCAGGCCGCACAGTTTTCGCGTGTTATCGCCCAAAACGCGGCGGCATTTGATGTTGTTATTGCAAACGGGCGTGTGATGGACCCGGAATCGGGACTTGATGCGGTTCGTTTTGTCGGTATTCGAAAGGGAAAGGTCGCGGCGGTTTCGACGCAGCCATTGCGCGGGACGACCGTTATCGACGCCAAAGGTTTGGTCGTCGCTCCGGGCTTTATCGATCTGCATTCGCACGGCCAGGATGACGAGAATTATCGCTATAAGGCACGCGACGGCGTGACGACTGCATTGGAGATGGAGGTCGGAGCGTCGCCGGTCGCGGCGTGGTATGCCGAGCGTGAAGGAAAGTCGCTTATCAACTTCGGTGCAACGGTCGGACACATCGCGGCAAAGATGGCAGTGATGAAAGACAGCGGACAATGGCTGCCGCGCGATAACGCGATGAATCGCCCGGCGACGCCCGATGAGGTCCGCCAGATAACGGAAACGATCAGGCAGGGCTTGGATGACGGCGCGCTCGGCATCGGCTTTGGCATCAACTATGTACCGACGACGACACGGAAAGAGGTGTTCGATCTATTTGCGCTTTCGGCAAAGTACGGCGTGGCAAATTACGTTCATGTCCGTCACGCCGGATCGATCGAACCGGGCAGCGGCGTCGGTGGATTGCAGGAAGTTCTCGCCGACGCGGCCGGGACAGGTGCATCGCTTCACCTCGTACACATTACCAGCACATGTTTGCGGCAGACGGCAACGTGTCTGCAAATGATCGAAGGCGCTGCCCGGACCGGCGTCGATGTAACGACCGAGGCCTATCCATACACAGCAACGCAAACGCGGCTCGACTCGGCGATATATAACGATGGCTGGCAAGAAAGTTTTGGCATTACATATAAGGACCTGCAATGGGTGGCGACCGGCGAACGTCTGACGGCTGAGAGCTTTGCCCGTTACCGAAAAGAAGGAGGTATGGTCATCGGCCATGCGATACCGGAAGAGATCGCGCGAATGGCCGCCGCAAATCCGCGGGTTATCGTTGCCAGCGATGGATTGATAGATAAAGGCAAGGGACACCCGCGCGGCGTCGGCACATTTGCACGCGTGCTTGGGGTTTATGTTCGCGAGCAAAAGGCGTTGTCGCTGATGGATGCGATCCGCAAAATGTCGCTGCTTCCGGCGCGGCGTCTGGAAAAAGTTGTTCCCGCAATGCGGTCGAAAGGGCGCATAAAGGTCGGCGCCGATGCCGACATCACCATTTTTGACCCGGCAACCGTCATTGACCGCGCAACATTCGAACAACCGGCGCTATACTCCGAAGGCATACGTCATGTACTGGTCGGCGGCACCTTCGTCGTCCGCGATGAAAAGATCGTCGAAAACGCAAAACCGGGCAAGGCAATTCGGCGTTCGCAAATGTGATCGAGATCCGGCTAGCCGGAGTTTATTTGTACGCGGTTGCACAATGACGATCTAACCCCATGAAACGATGCCCAGAATGCAGACGGGATTATTACGACGACACTCTGCTGTATTGTCTCGACGATGGCAATGCGCTGCTCGAAGGCCCGGCGGCTCAGTTTGGGGTGCCGCCTTCAGGCGGCTCCAAGTCACAACCGGGACCGGTAGCGACTGGGTTTCCAACGGATGAACCCGCTACGGCGATACTTCACTCGGAAGATCATTCTCAGAAAGCATTTTCAGCATCGCCGAATAATCTTATCGATGACCTTACGACGCTCGTCGGACGTGAAAAGGAGATCGCGGAGATCGAGGGTTTGCTGGGCCGCGGGAACATTCGGCTTTTGACGATGACCGGTGTCGGCGGAACGGGCAAAACGCGGCTTGCGCAGGCCGTCGCGTGGCGAATGCTTTTGAACTTTCCCGACGGCGTCTATTTCGTCAGCCTGGCGCCGATAACTGATATCAAGCTGGTAGTTCCAATTATCGCGCAAACGCTTGGCGTAAAAGAGTCGGGTAGCGGGCCGATCCTTGATGCGTTGACGGATCATTTCGCAGCGAAAAAAGTGCTGCTCGTTTTGGATAATTTCGAACAGGTTGCCGGTGCCGCACCGGACATCGTGAAGCTGATCGCAGAGTCCTCGAATCTTACGATCCTCGTTACGAGCCGCGAGCTTTTGCGTTTGCGCGCGGAACACGAGTTTGCGGTTTCACCGCTTGCCCTGCCGGCGGAAGATGACCGTTTGTCCGCGGCAGCATTGTCCGGTTATGAAGCGATCAGATTTTTTGTCGAGCGTGCCAGGGGCGTCAAGCCCGATTTTGCGTTGACGGAGGCGAACGCCGCCGATGTCGCGGCGATCTGCCGGCGGCTGGACGGCCTTCCTTTCGCGATCGAACTCGCGGCGGCACGCATTAAGCTTTTCGAGCCGCAGACGATCCTGTCCCGCCTTTCAAGTTCTCTAAAATTTCTGACCGGCGGAGCCAAGGACCTGCCCGAACGCCGCCAAACGATGCGCGGCGCGATCGCGTGGAGCTACGACCTGCTCAACGCCGAAGAAAAGCAGCTTCTCGACCGCCTGTCGGTCTTTGCGGGCGGCTTTACGATCGAGTCTGTGGAAGCTGTCGGCGCCGACCGAGGCGGTGAAATTCTTGATACCGTTTCCTCATTGCTTGACAAAAACCTGATCGAGCGGACGAACCAGCAAGACGGCGAGCCGCGTTTTCGCATGCTGGTCGTCGTGCGCGAATTCGCGTTCGAAAAATTAGCGCAAAGCGGCACGGTCGAAGAGGCCCGACGGGCGCATGCGGCTTTTTACGCTGAATTCACGACCCTCGCCGAACCGGAACTACGCGGCGCACGAGCCGCCGAGTGGATGGAAAGGCTCGAACTGGACCATGAGAACTTAAGAGCGGCCCTGAATTGGTCGGTCGAGAACGAGCCAGAAGCAGCGCTCAGGATCGCGTCGTCGATCCAGCGATTTTGGTGGCGTCGCGGACACCTTTCCGAAGGGGTCGAATGGACGCAGCGTATCCTTGATGCAAACGGCGAGACGGCCGATCCAACATTGCTTGCATCGGCCTATCGCGGCATCAGCAGCTTGAGTTGGAATCGGGGCAACTTCGATGCTGCAGTGACGTTTGCGGAAAAGGGTTTGACGATCGCGCTCGAAACCGGTGAAAAGAAGCTGATGATCAACGCGCTTCACAGCGTTGGAACGGCGAAACACAACAAGGGCGATTTTACAGGCGCGCAAAAGTTTTTTGAGGACGCGTTGGCAATGGCCCGCGAAGCAGGTGAAACATTTGAGGCCGCCGAGCTGGCCAATGCCCTGGGCGAGCTTGCCCGCCATCGTGAAGATTATCCGGCGGCACAAAAGCTGTACGAAGAAACTCTCCTTCTCGCGAGGCAAAACGGATTTCAGCACCTGAATATGCTCGCCGCGATCAATCTTGCGGCTGTCGCGTGCGAGATGAAAGATTATCAGGCATCGCACGCACACACGCTCGAATCGATGAAGCTCAGCGAGGAGATGGGAAGCAGCGTCAGTGTCGGCTACGCGCTCGAAAGGTTTGCCGCACTCGCGGTGATCGGCGGCGAGATGGAAAGGGCGGCCCGTTTGAGCGGCGCGATGGAGGCGATATACGATGCGGCCGGATACCAGATAGAGGAGGTCGATCGCCTGTTTTTGGAACGCTATCTTGACGAAGCCCGAGCGGCGATCGGCGAAGATCGTTTTACGCTTGCCCAGCGTCAGGGAAAGTCATTATCCGTCAAGGACGCGATAGCCCTTGCCCGCGTGGACGAAAATGAGTGGCGGTCCACAAAGGCGTTGAATCGCGTCAGCCGCGATTCGCCATCGGCGGCGACAACCATTCCAACTCAGGCATTTGTTCGATCTTCGGAAAACTTTTCGCCAACCATAACGGCCGAGAGCGTTTCGAGTGCCGAGTACATTGTTCGTGAAGTAAAGAAACACAGGCTGGCATGGCTCGCGGCGGGCGCTGTGTTAATGGTTGTCGTGCTTGGCGGATCTCTTGGTTACAGGTATCTTTCACCGGGCGGCCAGATCGGATCGATCGCCGTGATGCCGTTCGTCAATGAAGGCGGCAACGCCGATGTCGAATATCTTTCGGATGGCATGACCGAGACGCTCATCAGAGGCTTGTCGAATTTAGCCGACCTTGATGTAAAACCGCGCTCCGCCGTCTTTCGATATAAGGGCAAGGACACTGACGTGGCAACCATCGCCAGGGAGTTGGATGTAGAAGGCGTTTTGAGCGGGCGGATCGTGCAGCGTGGCGAGCAGCTAACACTTAACCTGGAGCTTGTCGATGCTCTCAGAAACCGCGTTGTTTGGAGCGAACAGTACGTTCGCACTACATCCGATCTCGTCAGCCTGCAAAGCGATATCGCGAAAGATGTTTCGAACAAGCTGAGATCAAAACTTTCGGGTGAAGAGGAATCGCAAGTAACCCAAACCGCAACCGTCAGCCCGGAAGCCTATCAGGCATATTTAAAAGGCCGTTATTACTGGAACAGGCGAACAAAGGAAAATTTGTTAAAGGCGATCGAGCAATTCAAGTTTGCAACCGACAGCGACCCGAACTATGCGCTCGCGTACGCCGGTTTGGCCGATTGCTACACAGTTTATGGAGAATACGCCGGTACGCCGACGCTCGAATCACTGCCGCAGGCGACGGCGTTTGCCCAACGGGCGATCGCACTCGACAACCGCTTGGCGGAGCCGCACGCAACGCTCGGCCTTATCAATAAATTCGCCTGGAAATGGAAGGAATCCGAGGCCGAATTTAAACGGGCGATCGACCTTAACCCAAACTATGCGACCTCATATCATTGGTATTCGATCCTGCTAAGATCGCTCGGACGGTTTGAAGAGACGGCGGCGGTGATAAAACAGGCGGAAAAGCTCGACCCGCTTTCAAGCATCATTGGCGTTAACGTCTCGGACGCCTACCAAATGCTGAACGACCATGATTCAAGTGTTAGAACGATGCTCAAAATTATTGAGCTCGACCCGACATTTTCGGCGGCGCACGAAAATTTGGGTGCGTCGTATCTCAAACTTGGGCGAAACGAAGAGGGCATAGCTCATCTGGAAAGGGCCGTCGAATTGAGCAAAAGGTCGGCCGTAAGGTTGCGGGGATTGGGCTACGGCTATGCCGTAACCGGAAAACGCGAGCTTGCGATCGCCATTGCGGGAGAGCTAGAAGAAAAATTTGCGAAAAACGAATCGAACGGGCAATATATCGCATCGGTTTACGCAGGCTTGGGCGACAGGGGCAAGGCGTTCGAGTGGCTGGAAAAAGATCTCGAAAACCGCCACGGCTCCTTGCCGGACATCATATGGCGGATCCATTTTGAAACCCTCCGCGACGACCCGCGATACAAGAGTTTGCTGAAACGGATGAATCTGCCTGAATAGAACTTTATGAAACGATGCCTGGGGTTTTTCTCGGGCGATGAACCCGCCGCCGCGATCTTGTCACAACCACCTGCGATAGCGTTTGGTTTAACTTGCACAACATACGACGCGGAGTTAAAAACGGCCATTCTTCAACCACCCGCTACCGCAGGCGGTTCTGACTCGGCGGGCCACGCTCAGGACTGCGTCCTCTAGCCAAACAGCCTTGGCAATCGCCGCTGCAGATTTTTCGGGAGCAATATCTCCATTGCGTCATCGACCGTGACTATGCCGGCAATGTCGCCCTCGTCGTCAATGACGGGCAGCGCGAGAAGATTGTATTCCGCGATGGTTTGGGCGACGTCCTCGGCAAATTCGGAAGGATGGGCAAAGCGAAAATCGGTCCGCATTACATCTTCAAGTTTTTTCGTCGGGTCCGCCAGGATCAACGAACGGAGCGAGATAAGGCCGGCCAGCTTCCATGATCCTTCTTCTTCGACGACGTACATGTAATAGATCATATTCGGCGTCTCGGCCATCTCACGCAGGCTGCGGATAGCGTCGCCCACCGTCAGGCCGCGGGCAAATGTAACGAACTCAGTGGTCATCAGCCCGCCCGCCGTGTCGTGCTCAAATGCCATCAGCTCGGCGACGTCCGCCTTTTCCTCGTCCTCCATCAGGTCGAAAAGCTCCTGAGCTTTTTCTTCATCCATTTCATCGAGCACATCAACGGCGTCGTCAGGGGACATTTCCTCAAGAATGTCGGCGGCACGCTCTTCGTCAAGTTCCTCGAGGATGCGGGCCTGGGCCTCGGTCGACATTTCTTCCAGCGTGTCAGCGGCCGTTTCGTCGTCCAGGCTTTCTACCACCTCGGTGCGGTGAATAGGCGAAAGCGTTTCGGCCAGTTGCGCGATCTCCACCGGGTGGAGGCGTGAAAGTTTGTCCTTTGAGGACTTCAGCTGGACCGTGACGGTCGCCGTATCGGTGGCGAGATAGCCGACATCGGCCCAATCAAGCAGCTCAACCGGCCTGCTGGCACCATAGAATCCTTTTGGCATAAGCCGCCGAACAAACCCTTGCAGGCTCACGTCGGCACCGGCGACACGCCAGATCTCGCCGGTGTCGATCAACTGGACATCATTGACGCGGACAACACGTTTTCCGTCAACGTCGATAAGCTGGTTGTCCAGAACGTCCTTTCCCAAAAGCACTTCACCCTCGCGCCGCTCGAACGGCGTCAGGTCAAGCTTTACCGAACTCATCCGTGCCCCGTGGATATTTATCAATGAGATGCTCCGCTTGGAGATAAAAAAATCGCGTCTCCGAAGGCGGGCGACAAGGCCGATAATCGGCGGATAATCCTCGCTGCCATACCTCACAAGCACGTCGCTTATCGACGCGATCTTGTCATTGCGGCTGTCCACGATCGGGCGGCCGAGTATTTGCGAAAGGTAGAGCATCGGCTTAAAGATAATGCGGAAACCCACACGCGGGCAAGGACGCAATGAGAAACAACGCCCATTTTGCCTTGTTCTTCTGGACAGCAAAAATTTGGAACAATGCCGGAATTCCTCGTTTGTAATAAATAAGGCCGGTAAACTCGCCGGACGGCCGGCGGCCTCACATCACGCAAAATCGCACAAATTTCAAGAACCCTCGGACTGTATTCGCCGATCAGGCCCGCTTCCCCATCGAATGAACAAGGTATTTTATTTTCTCATCGTTCCCCTGTCGCTTGCCGCCGCCGTAATGGCGCAAAACGGCCCGCGAGGTATGGACAACTTTGACCGGTCGCAAGGCGTTCAGGTCCATCGTCCGCCGGCACCGATCCTGGTTGCCAAGGCCGTTAAAAAAAGGAATGGCCGTGCGACCGAGGAGGGAAATAGGTTGGTCGCAAAGACCGTGAGTTCGCGCTACGTCGTCTCGGTCACTGACGGGTTGGCGGCGCGTGAGGCCCCGGCACGCGGGACATTCGCAATGGCGTCAAACGCCAACATGAAGGGATTTACCACCGGAAATTTCCAGCACGATGCTTTTATCGTTGATTCGAGCCGTCGATACGGCATCGACCCGCTCTTGATCTACGCGCAAATGCATCAGGAATCGACGTTTAAGATCAACGCCACCTCGCCAAAGGGCGCGAGCGGGCTGATGCAGCTTATGCCGGCTA
>JADYZI010000088.1 GCA_020853255.1 Acidobacteriota bacterium | reverse complement strand
GACGGGCAAGGAGCCGAACCTGGATTATAGTCGGTCGAGATCGCGATGGCACATCCAGTGTCGATCATCTCGCGGGCATTGGCGAACACGGTCTTGCCGCCGCTGAAATTCTCTGTCGGGATCACGACTCCAACTGTCTCGCTGGCTGCGAGCAATTCGATCTCTTCTTCCGAGATCGCGTCGAGATGGTCGATCGAGGCCGCACCTTTCTCAATCGCAAGCCGCGATCCGCCGAGGTTCGTGAACTGATCGACATGGGCTTTGAGACCAAAACCGAGGGATCTCGCCGCGTCGAGGATCTTCTCCGTTTGCCCGCGGTCGAACGAGTTCTGTTCGGTGAAAACATCACAGAAGAACGGCTTTCCTTTCTCGACAAAACATGACCCCGAATACCATTGCCAGGCGGCCGGCAGCATTTCGCGGCAGACGAGATCGACGTAGCCGTCTGCGTCGCCCTTAAACTCCGGTGCGACGGTGTGGGCGGCAAGAAAGGTCGGGACAATGTCGATAGCGTGTTCTCTATCCAAACGTTCGATGACACGCAGCATCTTCAGCTCGCTCTCAAGATCGAGGCCGTAGCCGGTCTTGATCTCTGCGGTCGTGGTTCCGCACGCCAGCATCTTATCGAGACGTTCACGGCCCAACTCAACTAGCTCATCTTCCGAAGCGGATCGTGTATTTGCTACCGTCGATAAAATGCCCCCGCCGGCCGCCAGTATCTCAAGGTATTCCGCACCTTTGATCTTCAATTCGAACTCATTCAGACGATCGCCGGCGTAAACAATATGCGTATGTGGATCAACAAAACCGGGACATACCATACGACCTTCGGCGTCTATAGTTTCGTTGGCTGTGAATGCGTCGCGAATTTCCTCGTTAGTCCCGACGGCAGCGACCATGCCGCCTGTGATCACAGCTGCTCCGTCGTTAATGATGCCAACATCGTGCATCGCGGACCCGCGCTTCGGCCCATTCTCGGAACGGCACGTTACCAACTGGCCAATATTGTGAATCAATAGATCAGCAGAGAGCATCTATAAAAAAGTCAGCGTTGGATCTCCCGGGACAAGCTCTGATTTTAACACACCAGGCCCGATAGCATCTGAGAGCCAAGTTTATTTCGTTTGCGCAAGAGAAATGAGGCGGACGCTGGTGCACGCAGTCGTGAACAACGCTCCGCCCGCTTCGTGTGCTTTTGAAAAAATGCGATCTAAAATGCCGTCTTCTGGATCTTCTTATAGATCTCCGGCGTAGCCATCAGCGACGCCGAACCGTACCATGGCACTAGCTCGTAAATAAATATCCCGGCCTTCACTGCCGGGTCGGTCTCTACGAGTTTCTTTGCATCCTCGACCTTCGAAGCGTCAAAGATGAAGAGTCCGCGAAACGATAACGTATTCGCGCCGAATGGTCCGGCCACGGTAAGCTTCCCTTCATCTGCGAGTCTTGAGATGTTTGCCATGTGCCCGGCAAACGCCGCATCACGCTCCTTTCCCTTGATCTTTGCGTCATTCGGCCCAGTCTTAAGGATACAAAGCACGTAGTTCTTCATCCCATATTCGTCCGCCCCAAGTTTTTTCGCGAGATTAGCGTCAAAGGTTGGCGGCGCGTTAACGGGCGACGTCTGGCCGTGGGCCGGCGTGATGAATAAGCAAAAACAAAAACTTAGCAACGCGACAATTGATGCAGCATGTGTCTTCATCCGACCATTCTACACTGAATATCGTATTTGGATGTGAATAGATCTACTGTTGGCTCTTTTGCGTGACCAGGAGCGATTCGGCCAATGCTAGCTTCCCTCCGGACGTCCTATAAGCAACGCCGCGGCGTCCCCAGCGCGTCAGTTGTGCAGGCGTATCGACCGAGGTCGGCAGATTCACGGTTCCGATCGGTTGAAAGGTCGTCGTCCTGAACGCTTTAAGACTAGAGCCCATCGCAAACAACACCCTTGAATTTCGCTTGTCAACCGCGATTCCGTCCGCGAAGCCGCCAAGCGTAAAGATTCCGACCGGATTCCCGTTGGCTGCCTCTACGATCTTTCCGTTGCTTGCATACACACGTCCCGCGGAGTATCTGATCTTTAGACTGTACGCTCCAAAAGTATTCGGTTCACTTGACGAGATATAGACCCCATTCGAATCAATGTACAGTTGCCGAAATTGGAAACCCGACGTCTCGTTATTGTAGCCGTAAAGTGACACCCCGTCGTCACCGGCCTCTATTTCATTAGTTTCGGATGTTCGAGGCGTAACATTCGGAAGCTGAATACCGTTATCGAACAAGACGACTGCTTCATGACGCGGGCTGCAGCACGAATTGCGCCGAGAGATCGCGACGATATTTGGCCGACCGGGAATTGGTGCGATGTCCTCCGCAGTATAGGGGCCGTTATTGTCACTTCCAAGACTAATTGAAATGTCCGAAGTAAGAGTCGCCAAAACAAAGCGCTTCACCGATGCGGCTCCGTCCACGCCAACGTAAAGGTATCTTCCGTCGTTAGTCATTGCGAGTTTATTCGGCTCACTACCGGCAAACACGCTGTTAACGACCGCACCTGCCTTTGGGTCGATCACGATAAGATGATTACCATACTGCCCTCCAGTGCTGGGAACTGAGGCGTAGAGCATTCCCGTTATCGGAGAATACGCGATATCATTAACACGCTGGTTTAGCTCGGAATAGCTAAATAGTTGCGGCCACACCGAGGCTGTAAGTAGCAATAGAGCCGCTATATTTCCAATTGTCCGAAGAATTGTTCGTAAGGTTTTTGTTTTCATGAAGCGTAGAAGAGATCTGTGGGCTAGTCGGAAGGACAAGGGTATTATAGCATTTCAAAGAATTTCGGCGCAATGATTTTATTCCCGGAATATTTCTGAATGAAACGAATGATTACTTCTCCAACGGGTAGCGAACTTACTTGCAAAAGCTGGCTGATCGAAGCCGCCTACCGGATGATCCAGAATAATCTGGATCCGGAAGTTGCTTTTGACCCGGATAACCTCATCGTCTATGGCGGCCGTGGAAAGGCGGCTAGGAATTGGGAGAGCTTTGACGCGATCCTTCGGAGTTTGAAGGAACTCGAACCGGACGAAACATTGCTCGTGCAGTCAGGCAAGCCTGTCGGCGTGTTTAAAAGCCACGAGAACGCTCCGCGCGTCCTAATTGCGAACACAAATATCGTTCCTCACTGGGCAACCCAGGAGCAGTTCAATAAATACGAACGCGAAGGCCTGATGATGTACGGCCAGATGACCGCGGGCTCCTGGATATACATTGGAACTCAGGGCATTCTTCAAGGCACCTACGAGACATTCGCTTCGCTTGCGAGACAGCATGGTTGGGGCGACCTTTCCGGCAAACTTGTGCTCACCGCCGGCCTTGGCGAAATGGGCGGTGCTCAGGCGCAAGCGGTCACCTTCAACAACGGTGTAGCGATCTTGGTTGAAGTCGATCCGTGGCGTATCGAGAGGCGGCTCCAGCTCAAGCAGGTTGACGTCGCGGCAAAGGATATCGACGATGCGATCGCGATCGCGAAAGAGGCGATTGAGACCAAAAGGCCGCTCTCCGTTGCTCTGCCAGGCAATGCGGCGGAGGTCCATTGGCAGCTCCTCGAACGAAATATTCTCCCTGATGTGGTAACCGATCAGACCAGCGCCCATGACGTCCTTATGGGCTATATCCCCCAAGGTTATTCGGTCAAAGAAGCAGCGGACTTTCGAGACAGAGATCAAAAGGCCTACGAACAGGCAGCAATGGATTCGATGGCAAAACACGTCGAAGCAATGCTCGAATTCCAGCGGCGTGGTTCCGTCGTCTTTGATTACGGCAACAATCTTCGCCAACGAGCACTCGATAATGGAGTTGCTAACGCGTTCAACTATCCGGGTTTTGTTCCTGCGTACATTCGTCCGCTCTTTTGTGAAGGTAAGGGGCCATTTCGTTGGGTCGCTCTTTCGGGCGAGAAAGAAGACATATACAAGACTGATGGAGCGATAATGAACCTTTTTCCCGACAACGACCACCTCACTCGTTGGTTGACGATGGCACAAGCAAATGTCGAATTTCAGGGGCTGCCCGCACGTATCTGCTGGCTCGGCTACGGCGAACGAGCGAAGGCCGGACTGAAGCTTAACGAGATGGTCGCTTCGGGCGAATTAAAAGCGCCGATCGTCATTGGGCGTGACCATCTTGATTGTGGATCTGTCGCTTCCCCAAATCGAGAAACCGAGTCGATGAAAGATGGTTCAGATGCGATCGCGGATTGGGTGTATCTCAACGCGATGATCAACGTCGCGGGCGGTGCGACCTGGGTCTCACTGCACCACGGAGGCGGTGTCGGTATCGGCTATTCGCTACACGCAGGACAAGTCATCGTTGCCGACGGAACGCCGGAGGCCGCCGCACGCATCGGTCGAGTACTTACGACCGATCCGGGAATGGGAGTGATCCGTCACGCGGATGCCGGCTACGAAGAGGCGATCGAGTTTGCGAAGAAGAACTCAATAAAGGTTCCGATGATGAGTTAGGATCATGTCGTATATTTCTCAGTGATCAACCGGAAATGGTATCCCATCGCGGCCAGTGTCAGCCCATGCGCAAAGTTTCTTGGGTGAAAACGCACGAGTCTGTAAAAATATTTCCAAAATTGCAGCCGAGCTGGATCTTGGATGCCGAGCGTAAAGATCAGTTTGAAGAACGACCGCAGATCGTCCTTTACATTGCGCCGAAGCATCCCACTTTCGCCGTGCCGCGATCGAGATAGACAAGTGAGCACTCTCGTGTAGTACTCCTTCGGGCTGTAGATATTTCGCAGCAGTGTCTTGTAGCCCGCTACCAGTTTTTCCTTGTCCATTTTTGGGATAAAGTTCAGCGAGCAATCGGTGTTATTGCCGCTCGTTTCATCCAAAAGCCTTCCCTCTTTACTCAACCGCCTCCAGAGCTGTGTATCGGGCAATGCCGACAAGAGCCCGACCATCGCCAGCGGAATACCGCTCTCGCGTATGAAATTCATTTGGCGCTCGAAAATGTCGTCCGGGTCAGTATCAAATCCGACGATAAAGCCGCCCATAACTTCAAGCCCATAACTCTGAATCTTCTTGATCGAGTCGAGGAGGTTCCGCTTGGTGTTCTGCCCCTTATTGGCGAGTTTGAGACTTTCCTCAACGGGAGTTTCGATTCCAAGGAACACCCTTTTGAATCCGACATCCTGCATCAACTGAAGCAGTGTCTCATCTTCAGCGAGATTTATGCTGGCTTCTGTAATGAACTTGAACGGGTCGCCATTCTTTCGCGACCATTCGAGCAACGCCGGCAGCAGAAGCCTCACATTCTTCTTGTTGCCAATAAAATTGTCGTCAACGATGAAGACCATTCCGCGCCAACCCGCATCCTTAAGAGCATCAAGCTCTGCAAGCAGTTGTTCATTCGACTTTGTCCTTGGGACGCGCCCATAGATCTCGATGATGTCGCAGAACTCGCAGCTGAATGGACAGCCACGCGAGTATTGAATGCTCATAGCACTGTAATGCCGCATATCTATGAGCGAAAAATCCGGAACAGGTGTGTTCTGAAGCGCGGGGCGTTCATTTGCCTGATAAAATTTACGAGCGATCCCAAGTTCAAGATCGTGAATGAATTCCGGAAGCGTGGTTTCCGCCTCACCGATGAAGATATGATCAGCCGCAGGAAGTTTATCTGAGCTTGTTGACACGAACGGCCCGCCTGCGACAACCCGCTTGCCCATTGACCGCACGAGGTCGACAACTTCCTCGAGCGATTCCTTCTGCACGATCATCGCGCTTACGAATACGATGTCCGCCCATTCAATGTCTTCACGCCGCAACTCTTCGACGTTCATGTCCACAAGTTTCCGCTCCCACGTCTTGGGCAACATGCCGGCGACGGTGAGGAGGCATAGCGGGGGAAAGGGAGCTTTTTTTCCTTCGATCTTTAGGGCATGCCTAAAGCTCCAATATGTGTCGGGAAATATGGGATAGACGAGAAGTACCTTCATAGTTCTTCAAGAGTATTCTCCTCACTTTCCTTCTGCAATAGGTTTTAGAAACTGTAACAAAACTAATACAAAGTCGATCTATCGCGGCGGCGTGAAACGTGCGGCGAAACGTGGTATGTTCTCACCAAAGGGATTCTTTATGGAACACTCGATCACCCCGGAACAAACAGCCATTACGCTTCCTGCGTTCAAACCGCGTGCGATCACCGCTCAGGCGCTCCTGCTCCTTGCGGCCGCCTTCCTTCTGCCTGCGGGATTTCACGCGGCCGGGTTGCCGGTTCGCCAGCTGTTGCCGATGCATTGGCCGGTGCTTTTGGTTGGGCTTTGCTACGGATGGCGGTCAGGTCTGATCGTTGGTGCCCTTGCTCCTGCAGTTAGCTTCTTGATCTCCGGACATCCGTTACCGCATATTTTACCCTCGATGACGCTTGAGCTTGCCGCATATGGCGGTCTTGCCGGCGCCTTTAGACAAACTTTTCGATTTGGCGGCATTATATCGACCGGATTGGCCGTAATTGGCGGACGTTTTGTATTTATCGGGATCGTTCTATTGACCGGTGCGGTCGCGCAGCCATTCTTTGAATACGCAAAGACAGCTCTCTTGCCGGGAAT
>JADYZI010000087.1 GCA_020853255.1 Acidobacteriota bacterium | reverse complement strand
TGGAAAGCCGCATCGGCGCCTGGGCATCCCGGCAAAGCAGCGTTCTTGAAAGCCGACAGGAACTGGAACAAAGAATTACAAAGATCCGGAACCGATTTGGCGAAGATGTACCTTGCCCGCCTTTCTGGGGCGGCTTTCGCGTCATCCCCGAACGATTCGAATTCTGGCAGGGCCGCCCAAGCCGCCTGCACGATCGGGTCGTATATACAAAACAGGCTGATTGCTGGGCTATCGCAAGACTTTCACCGTAACCTTTCGCGGCCCGTGACGCTCGCCGGCTTCCAAAACCCCGGCTTGATTGCGGTGAATTTAACCTGGCATCACTTTCGTCGCCGGCTAAAGTTTTGCCGATAATTGACGCGAGATCTCCTCTATTCCTTTGTCTATGCAGTTTGAAACACAGAGACTTCTGATCCGGCCATATACTCTTGATGATCTCCCTGAGTTGATCGAGCTACGCTCGGACCCCGAAGTCCATCGGTATCTTGGCGGCTGGGAAAGGCAAAACCCGGCCGAGGTTACAAAGCGGTTGGACTTTTACATCGCGTGTTACGAGAAATTCGGATTCGGAATGTCTGCGATGATCTGGAAAGAAACGGGTGAAACTATAGGCGGAAGCGGGTTGCAGCCATTGGAAGACACTGGCGAAATTGAGGTTGGGTACAGTTTGAAAAAGGCGTATTGGAATCGCGGACTTGGAACCGAGTGCGCGAAGGCGTGGCTAAAATACGGTTTTGAAACCGCCGGCCTTGAGCGCATTGTCGCGGTTTGCGATCAAGCAAATATCGGGTCATGGCGAATAATGGAAAAGTGCGGCATGGTTTATGAAGGAATGAAGCAGGCCTACGGGATGGACTGCAAATTTTATGCAATATCCAAAGATAGATTCTTGAAGGGAGTACGAGACCAATGACATCAACGCGAATACTACTGACCCTATTTTTATCCATCATCGCCGGCGCCATCGGAATATCGGCCCAGACGACTTTGCCTAAGGCGAAATGGGCTGAATATCAAGGAAACAAGGTCCGCTATTATGATATCGGTAACGCGAAGTCCACAAACGCGCTTGTCCTTATCCATTGCTGGACATGCAATCTCGAATTTTGGCGGGACCAATACAAGGCCTTTCCAGAATATCGCGTGATCGCAATGGACCTGCCCGGCCATGGAGAGAGCGATAAACCCAAGATCGATTATTCGATGGAGTTTTTCGCCCGGTCAGTCGATGCGGTTATGAAAAAGGCCGGGGTCAAAAAAGTCGTGCTGACCGGCCACAGCATGGGCACGCCAATCGTTCGAAGATTTTACGAACTGTTCCCTGAAAAGACTCTTGGCCTGATCGTCGTTGACGGTGAGTTGATGGCGTTTTCCCCACGTGATGAAGTTGAGAAGTATTTTGAGCCGATCCTGGCGGACTACAAAAACAGTATCGGCCCGAAGTTCCTTGATCAAATGCTCGAGCCGACGCACGCGAACGTCAAACCGTTTATCCGCTCATCGATGTTGGCAACACCAGATTACGTCGGCATCAGCGCTATGAGATTGATGAATGCCGATGCTTATGCCGCGCACGGAAAAATAAATGTGCCGCTCCTTGCGGTGATGGCACGAAGCCCGTATTGGCCGAAAGACCTCGAGCAGCAATATCGGACGGTCGCGCCCAAAATGGAATTCCATATGTTCGATGGCGTGAGCCACTGGCTGCACATGGAAAAGCCAAAAGAGTTTAATGCTCTGGTTAAAGAGTTTATCTCTAAAAATAGATTGCTTTGACCGCTCGCATTTTCGGTCTCATGGGATTTCTCGCACGGCCCGGACAGCGGTACGCCAAAGCAAATTACAAGATCGATGAACATTAGCTATCCAAAACTTGTCTTCGCCGCTCTTCTCACGCTCTACTTCCTGTGGATCGCATACGCCCCGATGCAGGGCAGTTTCCTCGATATGGTCGATCTGCCTATACATGAAACAGGCCATCTGATATTCGGCATCTTTGGCGAATTTATCGGTATGGCGGGCGGGACGCTTTTCCAACTTATCTTGCCCGCCGTCTTCGTCGGCTATTTTTGGTGGAACGAAAAGCACTACTCCGCCGCGATCGTTCTCTTTTGGGTCGGGCAAAGCGTCATCAATGTTCATGTCTATGCTCAGGATGCCGTGGCGATGGAACTTCCGCTCGTGGGTGGCGGAATTCACGATTGGAATTGGATGTTGACGCATCTCGGCCTGCTTGATTCCACAAAAGTGATCGCCAGCCTGATCCGGGTTATCGGCGCCTTAACCATCGTCGCGGCGTCCGTTACCTCCATCTTTTACGCCTTTCATTCACCGGAACGCGAGCTTGAAGAGATATGAAAGCGACTCTTATCACCGGGGCCTCAAGCGGTATCGGCGAGGCGTTCGCCCGCCGGCTTGCCGCAGAAAAGCATAACCTCGTACTCGTTGCCAGATCGGAAGAACGGCTTCGGCTGATCTGCGATGAACTGAGCGCGAAACATGGAATAGAGGCGAGCTTTATTTCTGTAGATCTGACCGAAGCGGGCGCAGATCAGCTTGTGTTCCAGAGAACTGAGGATATCGGCTTTGAAATAGACTGGCTTATAAACAATGCAGGCATCGGTTCGATGGGCGATTTCGTCGAACTTGATCTCGACCGAGAGCTGCGTATGATCGACCTGAACATTTCGGCGTTGGTCGGGCTAACGCACCGCTATCTGCCAAAGATGCGCCGGCGGCGGCAAGGGGCTATAATTAACGTTTCGTCAGCAGCCGGATTTCAGCCGATCCCGTTCATGGCCACGTATGCGGCGACCAAAGCGTTTGTGACATCGTTCTCGGAAGCGATAGCAGCGGAAAATCGCCCTTTTGGCATACGCGTCCTCGCTCTGTGCCCGGGCAGGACCGAAACGAATTTTCATGCGAACGCCAATATTGACCAGGAGGTAAATGCCAAGGGTATCGAAACCGCCGAGGACGTTGTCGAAACCGCAATGAAAGCTATCAGAACGGATCGTGCCAAGGTCGTTTCGGGCTGGACCAATTGGCTGGTCGCATCAGGCGTAAATGTTCTGCCGAACTCTTTTATAACAAGAATGATGGCACGAAGTTTGCGGCATGCGTTTCAGAAAGATCAATGATCAAGCTTTCCGGACTTGCTTTCCCCGGGCGGCCTACTGTTTTTATGAAGTTTACCGTACTTGGCAGCGGCTCCACCGGCAACGCGATCTTGATCGCAACAGAAAGAACGCGTGTCCTGGTTGACGCAGGGCTGAGTTGCCGAGAGGTCGTAAAAAGATTGGGTGCAATGGGCATCGATACCGCCGACCTGGATGGGGTGCTGATCACTCACGAACACTCCGATCACGTTGGCGGACTTAGGAGTTTGCTGGGAAAGGTGCGTTGCCGTATCTATCTCTCTGGCCCGACCCGGGAAGCGTACTACGGGTACAGCGGTTCAAGCGTCAATGGCAATGATGAGGGCGCAAAACGGCGCGACGCGATGAAAGATCGGTCCGTCGAGATCGCATCAAACAATGAATTTCGCATCGGCGATATCGATTTTGAGCCGTTCACAGTGCCGCATGACGCAGTGGACAATTTTGCTTTTCTGGCAATGAATCGCGGAATCCGCCTTGCAACCCTGACCGATTTTGGCCACATCACGGAATTAATGAAATCCAAGCTGAACGGCTGCGATGCGATAATTATCGAATCAAACCACAGCCGCGACATGCTTCGTGCCTGCCCGGTCTATAGCTGGTCGCTAAAGCAACGCATTGCCGGCCGTCACGGCCATCTTTCAAATGAGGACCTGGCTGATTGGCTCCAAAACGACTTCGACGGGACCGCACGAAACATCGTGCTTGCCCATCTCTCGCAAAAGGCCAACGACCGCCACCTCGCCCGCATAACCGCCGAAACCGCCCTAAAAATGCGCGCCCCGCTTTTCCCAGCCGAAACTAAGATCACGCTCTCCGATCATCGCCAGCCGACCGAGTGGATAGAATTTTAGGTCAAGAAATGTGCGGAAGTCGGTGCGTTGGCAAGTGACTAATATCCAACGTTTTGATCAAGCCCTTGCTAACGCCCGGTCTCCTGCAAATTTCGCCTCGCCGACCAGGCCGCGATCGTTGCAACGGGAAGGCCGACCAAGAATGCGTGGCCGATGAAGCTGTTCAATACAGAACCGAACGGCTCGACGGTCGTTCGCGGCCCGATAGCGGAAAGCGGTATCACGATGTGCTGCATCACCAGGTTTGCCGTAATTCCATAGAGCAAGCCGATGACCACAAAATGCTTTACCCGGACAAGATATCTGGCGACGACAAAATAAGCCGCCGCGATAAAAAACGCTACGCAAAAATGCAAAAGAATGCCGAGCAATGCCGTAGAAATACCGCCGTTTCTCGACGCTTCACGTCCGATCAAGCCCGATGCCGGCCCGTGCCAAACATCCAAAAATCCGATGCCGTAATAAAGCGGAAAGAAAATACTGGCGTCAAGAAAATCAAGTATCCCGATAGCCAGGCCGCCATATACGATGGTCTCGAACGCCTTCGGCCTGCCGATCCCGGCAAAGTCATCGTCCATTATTTCCCTCCACGAATGTATGATCGTTTAACGCGAAGTGAGATGCGCGAACTGTCGAAAAAGGTGTTTTGCCCTTGGAAAAGCTAATCACTAAGAAGCTCGGCTACGATCTTTGCTTCCGGCAAAACTCCGCGAAAAGACAGCCGATGAAGCGGACACGGCCCGTGTCGGCGAAGCGCTTCGAGATGAACGGCGGCGCCATATCCTTTGTGCCCAGCAAAACCATATTGCGGATATTCCGAATCGTAACTGCACATCAGATCGTCGCGATAGACCTTCGCGATAACGGAAGCCGCGGCAATGGAAAACGAGATAGCGTCGCCCTTGATGATAGCTTTCTGCGGGAGTCTGGACTGTTTTAGCTGAAGGGCATCGATCAAAAGATGATCGGCCGCGGGTTTGAGGGCGCTGATCGCCTTTATCATTGCCAGCTTTGTCGCTTCAAGAATATTGATGCGGTCGATCTCATCGGCCTCGACGACACCTATCGCAAAAGCTATCGCAGTTGCCCGAAGTTCTTCCGCGATCTCAGCCCGACGCTTTGCGGTGAGTTTTTTTGAATCGTTCAGCCCCTCAGGAATCGACTTTGTATGGTCAAGAATGCACGCGCCGGCAACGACCGGCCCCGCAAGGCAGCCGCGGCCAACCTCATCAACGCCCGCGACAGAACGGAACCCTTCGCTTCGGGCCTGGTCCTCAAAATCGAAACCGATCACCCATACCGGTTTCGCTGCTTGTAGTCGAAACTCGCTCACGGTAAGGATTATAAATTGTTATTGAGTAAAAGCGAGCGTCGGAGCGAGGCTATTTCTTCGCTAGGCCGTGGCCGCCGACGGGCTCGGTCGTAAAGTGCTCGGCAAAGCTGGCAATTAACGGCCGCCCCTTCGCTATCGCGGCTTTCACCGATGGAAGCTGCAGCGAAGCCTTGTGGCTTTCGGCACTGTCCCAGACTTCGGTTATCCAAACGGCATTCTTGTCCTTCGGGTCTTTAGCCACAACATAGCTCAAGCATCCCGGCATTTCAGAAACGCCTTCGAGCAAGATCTTGATGAACTCGTCCCGCTTGCCCTCGACCGTTATCGCCTTGCCGATCAATCCGTACATTTTCGATTCTCCGCTAGCGCTGACAGACGGTAAAAGGGCGTACGCGGCCGCCGTTCCCAATGCTACGACGAATTCGCGACGCCCTGAACTCATTTCTTAATCTGTAATTGAAAATTTTGACGTTGCTAATTGGCATCTAAACATGCCCAATTAACAATTATCCGATTTACAATTCCCAATTGATCTCTATTTCGCCGACTGAGCTTTATTACGCGTATCCTTTTCCTTGATACGGGCAGCCTTTCCGCGAAGTTCACGCAGGTAGTAGAGTTTTGCCCTGCGAACCTTGCCGCGGCGAACGACGTCGATGTGGTCAACGACCGTTGCGTGCAGCGGAAAAATGCGTTCGACACCAACGCCGAAGCTAACTTTGCGTACCGTAACGGTCTCGCGAACGCCGCCGTGCTTGCGGGCGATGACAATGCCTTCAAAAACCTGAAGGCGTTCCTTGTTGCCTTCCTTAATGCGGACGTGCACCTTAACGGTGTCGCCGGCCTGGAATGCGGGAATATTTTCCCTTAATTGTGTGTTCTCAACCAGATCTAGTCTGTTCATATCAATGTCGGCCAGAGGTCAGCACGGAACGCCAGCGTCTCGCTGGCGTCGCCGTCGGGGAGGACGACGTTCCAATGCTCACATTTCACCATTTTCTCCTATCAAAAGGTCCTTTCTAAATTCCTTTGTTTTCTCAAGCGCCTTTTCGTGACGCCATTTTTCGATCTCGGCATGGTTGCCGTTCAAAAGCACATCCGGAACACGCATTCCGCGAAACTCCGCCGGCCGCGTGTAATGCGGGCAATCGAGCAATCCGTTTGAGAACGAATCGTTCTCGGCAGAGGTCTCGCTTCCCAACGCCTCCGGGATCAATCTCACTAATGCATCGACCAGCACGACCGCCGCCGGTTCGCCGCCGGACAGGACGTAATCTCCGATGGAGATTTCGTCAGTCACGAGAGCCTCGTTTACACGCTCGTCAACGCCTTCGTATCTCCCGCAGATCACGACCATTCGCTTTGTCTCGTCAGCAAGTGTTCTCACGAATGGCTGTTTCAGCGGCCGTCCCTGAGGCGAAAGCAGCACGACCTTCGTGCCAGGCGGATAACCGTCGCGATCGCTTGTTCCGAGAAGATGCTCGACAGCAACAAATATCGGCTCGGGCTTCATCACCATACCGTCGCCGCCACCAAACGGTCGGTCGTCGGTCATCTTATGCTTGTCCGCGGCGAATTCGCGAATGTCGTGTACGTTTATCTCGACAATGTTTGCGAGCTTCGCCCGACGGATTATTCCAAAATCAAAGACCTGCCCGAAAAACTCGGGAAAAATTGTTAATACGTCGATCTGCATCTTTGATCCCAAAATTCAGATCTAAAATTTCAGATCTCAGATCTCAAATTTCAGATCTCAGATCAATGAGGTCCCGATCAAAGTTCTAAAATTCAAGAAGCCCGTCCGGCGGATCGACAATGATGCGTTTGCCGTTCACGTCAATGTCGATGCAAATAGACTCAGCAAACGGGATCATCAGTTCCTTGTCCGGGCCATCGATCAACAGCACATCGGTCCCGCCTGTTCGCATTACTTCACGGACTGCACCGAGTTTTTCGCCGACTACGGTCTCGACCTCACAGCCCTGCAGTTCCCAGTCAAAATACTCATCTTCCCCAAGCTCGACCGCATCAGCTTCTTCAACGCAAACCACGGCATCACGCAGCGTTTCGGCAGACTCGATCGAATCGAATCCGGCGAATTTCATCACTATGCGGTCTTTCTGATAGAAGTACCCTTCAATTTTCAATTCCCGCCTTTCGCCATTCGGCAGGACGGCGGTCACATCTTCAAGCCCCTCGAACCGCTCGGGGAAATCGGTCAGAACTCCCGCAACGACCTCGCCGCGCAAACCTCGCGTTCTGACTATCTTGGCTATCGCGACAGGATCGGGGCTCAAACCTTTGGTCACCTCAAACGTGGACTAAAAACTAATCCTCTTCGAGTTCAAGGTGGTAACGCCGGCCATGCTTTTGCCCGGTGACAAACAGCAAGCTGCGGATCGCCTTGATCGTCCGGCCCTCGCGGCCGATCAACCGGCCGTAATCATCGGGCGAAACCCGCACGCGAAACCGGATGTTCTTGCCGTCGCCCTGTTCGTACACCTCGACCAGATCGGGCGAGCCGACAAGGGCTTTGATCACCTTTTCGATGGCTTGCTTCATTTTCCAGGCGGAACGCGGACTTTAGTCCGCAAGGCCGCGAGACGGCTTTCGTACGCACGCACGCGCGTTGCGGATCGAAGCCTGTGGTCCCTTATTCTTGCGC
>JADYZI010000086.1 GCA_020853255.1 Acidobacteriota bacterium | reverse complement strand
AATTTCACCAAAGATCGAGCATTGAGCCGTCTCAATACTTGACTAAGAATTGCGATTTTCGTAAGGTTAACGTTCGCCCTTTTTTAGGGTCGGGTTTGATCTTTTCAGCAGATTTATGGGGCAAGAAGAAGCCTCAAAGGTATCTCGGGCATGTACGTCAATTGGTAGACAGCCTCCCTTACAAGGAGGAAGTTAGGGGTTCGAGTCCCTTCGTGCCCACCATTTCAACCTACTTTGCGGGGTCGTAGTTCAGCTTGGTTAGAACGCCAGCCTGTCACGTTGGAGGTCGCGGGTTCGAGCCCCGTCGGCCCCGCCACTTTCACTTCTTTCGAGTATATCGTCCGTCTTTCCATTCCAGGTCATAAAGCTTCTTGCCCTTTGGTGAGTCAGAAGCTGTCTCCGATTCTTCCGGAAGCTTTTCGAAGACCTCAACGGTCGTGCCTATCCGCGGGAAAGCGTAATAGTTGTCCTTGCTGAAGCCGTCAACGATCGAGCCGCCTACATCCGTCCATTTTCCGTTGTCATAATCGACAAAATAGCTATCGCTTCCCATTTCGAAATCGGCGCGAACGCCAACGAGGTAGTCGCCGTCAGGTTTCTTGAAGATCGCCATTTCGAGGCAGCTCTGAGCACCGTCGCAGCCCGCACGCAAATATCCGTTCGCGGTATCTTCAACCTCGACAAAGGTTTTTAGATAGTCGGCTTTTGCACGCTGGCAGCCTTTGTCCTTCGAGGCTTCGCAAGATTCCAGCGGGAAATACTTGACCGGCAGCAGCATAAAAAAGTCCCGTACGGTCTTCGGCTTTACCATTGGATCGCCGGCCGTTTGGGATTCTGCGCCATTTGCGGCCGTCGCTTTTGCGTCTGTGGTCTGAGCGTTGGTTGAAGTTGCCTGTTCCTGAGGCCGCAAATCACCATTCGGCTTCGGTGGAATGGTTCCTGCGGAGCAGCCTGAGACGCCTATCAAAAGCATAAGAAATAAAATGATGTGCCGTGATCGCATAGCTTTCCTCAACTTTCCTCAACCTGGTGGTTCGGTTCGGTGCTTAATTGTCCCAACTGTTCCGCTAAGGTCGCGCCAACCGTGAAGAACGGCCGTAGAACCGCCTGTAAAGTAAACGCGGCCGGCCTGGCGCACTCTACGAGCAAGCTTCTGCATAAACTTCTCGATCTTTTCCTGATTCGTTAAAGTCCGCATTCTGCCGCTCGTTCAAAGCTTACAAGTCTTCGTATCAATGAATTGTATCTGGAGTGTGCCCCGTCACCATCGGCTTGAGCGAGTAACGCGTAAAGACGATGTTCGGGCGACTCAAACGTATTTCTCGGCACGTTTATTCCCGCACCTCGGAGTCTCGGGGCACCGATCGAGACCAGCAGCGACTCGATGGTCTCTTCTCCGTTCTCGAGATCGCGGATTCCACGATCGATCATTTCCTGGCCAGGCTTCATCGAGAATAAGTATAGCCGAGTTTCACAGACAAAACGAAAAAAGGCCCGATGTTGCCTCGGACCCCTTTGCGAAGATATTTCAAAAGGCTCTTAACCTTTTCTAAGCTCGGTCAAGACCTGCTTTGCGACGGCCTTAAGTGTATCAAAAACTCCGGTTCCGGTGGTTGCTACGGCTTCAAAGACGGGTTCGTCTTTTCTGAGCAATTCCTGCGTAAGCTCGTCCATCGGCGTTACGTTCGGCAGGTCGCGTTTATTGAGCTGAAGAACGTACGGAATGGTCGCAAGGTCATAGCCCTGCGATTGCAGATTCTCTTCAAGGTTGTAAAGCGATTCGATGTTCGCGTCCATTCGCTCGTCCTGGCTGTCGGCAACGAAAACGACGCCATCGACTCCCTTTAGGATCAGTTTGCGGGATGCATCGTAATAGACCTGGCCCGGAACCGTGTAGAGATGGAAACGCGTCTTAAAGCCGCGAACCGTTCCCAATTCGAGCGGCATAAAGTCGAAGAACAGCGTTCGGTCGGTTTCGGTAGCAAGGCTGATGAGCTTGCCTTTTGCCTGCGGCGCGGTGGAGTCGTAGATGTATTGCAGATTCGTCGTCTTGCCGCAGAGTCCGGGCCCGTAGTAAACGATCTTGCAATTTATCTCGCGCGATGCGTAGTTAATAAAAGTCATAGCAAAATAGCGATAAGTGGTCAGTGCTCGGTGGTCATCAAACGGAGAGACATTCTGTCCGCAGACCTCGGCCTACTGCTCACTAGCTAAACAAACTGTCAATATCCTCGTCAGTTATCTCTGAGAAGAACGTATTAGCGGCCGCCGCTTGGACGACGGACTCGCGACTCATTTCGTCCAAGAGATTTGCCACCTCGTGGCTAGCCCGCTTGGTTCGTATTTTAACAAGGCCAAGAGTGGAGCGCTCGTCGAATACTACCACTAAAAGGCTGCGGCCAATAACGCTGATATAGATACTCTCGTGTTCACCCTCGTGAACGACAGCCGGAAAGGCGTCCTCTCCGATCAGTTTTGCCATGCTGCTGGTTGCGGCAACGTTTCCTGCCGCAAGGCTCGCAAAGCTCGTGGTGTCCATATCACCGATGTCGCCGTGAAAGGCGATCGGCTGACCGTCACGATCGACAAGAAAGACCGCTCGAGCGGCGCATTCGACGCACACTCGCGCAAGTATCCCTTTGATACGTTGAAATTGATGTTCTTGTATTATGAAAGGCGTGTCGGCCATCGGAAGTAGAGGCGGTGAAAAGCAGCTTTGTACTAAGTTTAGAGCCGGAAGGGCACGTGCAGCGTGAATTGCCGCATTTCAAAATTAGCACACCGGAACCGTCTCCGACAAGAAGATTTTTTCCTGATGTCTGAATTTCCTTGTAAAAGTGGGTTGTTAAAAGATTTATTGATAGCTCCAAGCACTGAATGTTATACTTTTTTTGCCAAAAACTGAGTTTTCTTGGCAATTCGCGCTTCTTTGTAAACGACGATCATTTTGCCGGGTCGGAAATTGTAGGATTCCTCACCATTCTCGCTGCATTATTTTGCGTGCAGGATGCGGCTCTTTTCGTATGAGACACCACATTTTTGCGGATGCAAGCGAAGGCTTGAAGGTCGTGGCGATCGGCGGCGGCAACGGCCTTTCTACGCTGCTTTCCGGCCTGAAACGTTATGTAGGTGCAAAAACGAGTGAGCCCGTTTGGATCGAAAGCCTTTCTGCGATCGTTGCCGTAACCGATGATGGGGGAAGTTCCGGCCGTTTGCGCGACGAGCTGAATATGCCGCCTCCGGGCGACATACGGAATTGCATGGTTGCATTGAGCGAGGATTCGCAGATGCTCTCGCGGCTCTTTCAACATAGATTTTCGGGCGACGGAGACCTTAGCGGACACAATTTCGGCAATCTCTTCCTCGCAGCACTCTCGGAGATAACCGGCGACTTCGCCGAGGCAGTAAAACTCTCATCCGAGGTCCTTGCAAGCAAAGGCCACATTTATCCTGCGACGGCCGCAGATGTTCGGCTTGCGGCGGAATTGACCAACGGCAAGACCGTACGCGGTGAAACAAAGATCTCGCTTGTCGGGCCGGCGATCAAACGCATTTTTCTTGAACCGGCTGACTGCAAACCCCTTCCGGAAGCTCTCGAAGCCATAAAGAATGCGGATGTGATCACGATCGGGCCCGGATCGCTTTTCACGAGTTTGATCCCGCCTATTCTCGTTCCCGGCGTTGCAAAGGCGATTGCCGCGTCAAAGGCGACCAAGATCTTCATCTGTAATCTTATGACACAGCCTGGCGAAACCGACGGAATTACGGCACGCGGTCATCTTGAGACCTTCCAAAAGTATGCACGTGGGGTCGAGATGGATTTCATTGTTGTGAACGATCAGCCGATCACGTCCGAACAGGCTGAAAAATACGCAAACCTTGGAGCCGAACAGATCGGTGTCCATGGTTCGATCTCGCCCGGCGTCATCTCAAATGCCGAGGTCGTTTGTGGTAATCTTCTCGACGAAGGAGATATGGTCAGGCATGATCCTTCGCGGCTTGCGGATATCGTGCTCCTTTGCGCCGTTCAAACCGCAAATTCTGTTGCCATAGGCGTCTAGATCAGTGAATTCAGAACTCGATATACTTATTCTCGCGGCGGGCCTTGGAACGCGTATGCGTTCGGGAAAGGCGAAAGTGCTGCATCATCTCGACGGCCGTCCGCTGATCGCACACGTTTGTGAGACCGCGGCAAAACTCGATCCCGCAAATATCTTCATTGTGGTCGGCCACCAGGCCGAGGAAGTTACTCAGGCAGTCAACACGGAATTCAACGATCCGCGGATCAAGTTCGTCCGGCAGGAAAAAATGCTTGGTACGGGCGATGCGGTCGCCTCCGCTCGCGAAGCATTGGGCGGGCGAGATTCGCGGCTGTTGGTTCTTTCGGGCGATGTTCCGCTCATCAATGAGCAGACGCTCCGAAGTTTGCTTGAAGCGCCCTCAGCGGCAACGATCCTGACCGTAACTCTTCCTGATCCAACAGGTTACGGGCGTGTTATGCGCTCACAAGCTGGTGATTTCGAGCGCATCGTCGAGCAAAAGGACGCTTCGCCGGCGGAGCTTGCGGCCAACGAGATCAACTCCGGCATCTACTGCTTTGATACGCAAAAACTTTTTGCCGCCCTTTCGAAGATCAGCAACGACAATGCTCAAGGTGAATATTACTTGACGGATGTTCCGGGAATTTTGAGGCACGAAGGGGAAACGGTCGGCCTGTTTTTGCATAACGATCCGCTTGAGATCGAAGGCGTGAATGATCGACGTCAGCTTGCAGAGATGGAGACGCGTTTGCGTGCCCGAACGATAGAAAAGCTGATGCTCGAAGCTGGTGTGACTTTCACCGACCCCTCAAGCGTTTACATCAGTTCGCAGGCCGTGATCGGCCGCGACACGGTGATCTATCAGAACGTCACTATCGAAGGCAGCACCACGATCGGCGAGAACTGTGTTATTCGCCCCGGAACGCGCATTGCTTCGTCAAAGATCGGGAACGGCGTCGAGATACGCGACAACTGCCTTATTGCTGACGCAACGGTTGGTGAAAACTGCGTGGTCGGGCCGATGGCACAGCTTCGCGGCGGCGCCGAAATGGCGGAGAACAGCCATGTCGGCAACTT
>JADYZI010000085.1 GCA_020853255.1 Acidobacteriota bacterium | reverse complement strand
TGCCGGACGCGAAAACGTTCGGGGTTCCGTTTAGAACACTTCCCATCGTCGGCGAAAGCCGCTTGTATGTGCCCGTCGCGTTCTTTATCCAGGTCTCATTGTTGCTGCTGTCGCCGGTATATCCGTTACGCCATGTCTGCGTAATGATATGGCCCGTTGCGGTCACGCGCGAGTCAAAATAAACACCTTCACTGCCGGGCGAAACGAAGAAATGCCGGTTTGAATGAACGCGGCCGCCAAAGCTGAATCTCGGCGGGCGGAACAGTTCAAGGTCATCATCATAAAAAATACCGAACTGGAAGATCGGAATACGATTGTTAAGAACATTTCGCGTCAAAACGATCTGCGATCCCGAATTATTGTCCGTTGCCGTTGTCCTCAGCCGCCATGTATCCTGGATGGCGTATAGTCCGCTGTACGGACCGCCGGAAAGCTGTTTTGGCGTACTGTTGGTTATTTGGTCCAGCGTCTGGGTGAAAGCAAAGTCAGGCTGCAGCCCGGGCACCGCGCCGTTCTCGACCGACGTCCTGTCGGCAACCGTCGGATTCAGCTTTGTCTCAAAGATCTTATTGAAATTCCTGGTCATCATCTCGAGACTTCCCTGTGCCGCGTAGAGTGTACGGGCCTCAGCGGTTTCGTTCCCGATAGAAACGGCCTCGCTTGCTGATCGCGACAATGCATAAGCAGCGAAAACGCTGATAAGGGCAAGCACGAACAAAGCAATTACAATTGCCGACCCTCGCTGATCGGAAAATTTGGTTTTCTCACCTTGAGCTTTTTGTGATAGTTCGGTTCTATTCATACCAGTCTGCCTCACTGCCTGTTAATTTGCCTCGTACCCAAGATTCCGTGTCGCAAAGGTCGCCGTCTGGCTTGCGCTGACCGGAACGCCGCGCGAATCCAGCTCGGTCGTTTTTGCGCTGATCGTCACCCGGACCTGCCTAATATTTGCCAGCGTTGTCAGGTCGTCGTCCGCGTTGCCCGCGATCCCGTCCGGGCCGGCGCTCGGATTATTGACCAAGGACCCGTCGTCCATTACGTAATGGATCTGAAAATCTTCAACGCCGTAAACCAACGGCTCGTCAATATAGCCTGAAGCCGGCAGACCGGGCGGCGGAACATTGCCGAATTCACGCCGCGTCAGGACGCCGTCCGCCGTAACAAAGTACGTGATCATCTTGACCCTGACGATCGCCTTTGGCGTTATCGACCGCATTTCCCCGCCCGCGACAGGGTTATTAAGCCCGAGCACATCGCCGCCGAATGAAAGCTTGTTGCCGCCGATCGCGGTAACCATGCCAAGCGTGAACGAAGTATCTCCCTGAACCAGAAATATGTCGTTAACATTGCATTTGGCGGCTTCGCCCGCGGGCAGCGTCAGCTCATCTACGCCAGAACCGGCCGTAAAACTGTTGACGGTGATCGTCGAAGAAACCTGCCGCGGCGCAGTTCCGACCAGATTGAAATTCACATCCTTGAACATGAACGTCACTTGGTCCGTGCGGGTGTTCGGTGTCGTGTTGAACGTGCTTAGTGTTATGTCGTTGCCCGCAAAAATGGGCGGCACGTTGTCCACGGTCGTATTGACATCGACCGGAACGCCAAGCAGCGTTTGTATCCCGTTATCCCGAAGCACGACCCGGTTCTCATCCAGCGGGTAGCCGAGCCCGGCGTTGTACGTATCGCGGCCGATCAGGTTCAGGCCAAGACGCAGGCTCTTGGTCAACTGGACGTTGTTCGTAACGGAAGTGCGGCTGACCTGGGCAACTCTGAGAAGTCCAAAGATCGAACCAGTAACGACGATGAAGATCGTCATCGCCACAAGGACCTCGATGATGGTCAGGCCGGCCTCGGTGGTTTTCAGGCTCTCACTGTGTTTCGGTGTCTTGATCATAGATTTACTCCGTTGCTGCGTAATCGGTAAGCACCGTTGAAAGCCTCTCCTGTCTTCTGACACCATTGACCGAATATCGAACGGTCACAACAACGGTCCTGATGCGGACCGGCCAGGTTCCCGGCGTTGCACAATTTGGCGAAGGCCGGTCGGTGTCGCACTGGTCGGTGATGACGATCTCGCGCGTCATTCCCGGAATTGTCGCACCGGTGTCATCGGCTGTACCGATCACTTGATCCGGCCCCGCATCCTCGAGAACACTCTGCTCTCCCACAACGAAAACGCCGCGATATGTGCCTGTGGCAACATCCCAGTTCGTATTCACGTTGCCCATCGCGATCCATCCCAGACGATTCGGATCTGTCTCTTTCAGAGACATGATCGACTCCATTGTCGAACTCGCAACCTGTTTTGCCAGGAGTTGTATCTCCTGCCCCTTCGATTGGACAACGGCCCCGGCTATGCCCGAAAGCAAGGCGAGGATACCGACCGAAAGTATGACGATCGCGATCATCACATCTACATAGCTGAAACCGGCCTCTGATCTGTGTTTCATGATTACTCCTCGCGGCTATTGATACGGCACCCACGCCGAACCCGTATATTTCCAGTAGCGGACCGCTCCAGTCCCGCCGTAGATCGTGACCGCACGAACTTCTTCGGGACGGGCCGGATTAAGATCGCCGATATTGAAAGGCGTTCCGTTTTCCATTTTCGGCCGCCACGAAAAGAGCGTCGCGCTCACGGGCGTCGTGCCAGCGGCGGTTACCACCGAACCGTTGCTGCGAAATCTGATCGCCCAAACATTGCTGACGTACGATGCGGCGGCGTAATTCGGCGGGCTTGGTGCATTGATCCCGGCAGGCGCAACATCCATTCGTACTGAGTTCAGCGGCTCAAGCGGAATGGTCTTCAAGACCGCTCCGCCCTCCTCGCTCATGCGAATAAAGGGTGCCGCCGTGTCGCTGCGGTCGATCTCAAGCCGAATAGTCCGGCGCTGTGTTAATGCGATCTGGCCCGCTTCACGCATTAGGTCCATCACCTTGATCGCCTGATCTTCGGATTTGTAGGTCCGCGAGAAATTGAAGAAGTACGGAAGCGACATTGCCGTGAGTACGCACAATAACGCGACGACCACAACGATCTCTACGAGCGAATACCCGCTCATCCCGTTTTTAGGAGAAGCGCCGTTGGGGCCGCGTTCAACCGGAAGATGTGGCATATGTTTTCACTTTCTGAATCGGCCTGGCCAATCGGCCCAGTGCCCGTTAATTGATGGGTTGCCCGGTAAATCGGGAACTTAGAAGTAGGAAAAGATGAACGGAAAAGAATTTCCAAAAATATTGTACATTGTTGAACGTTGATTAGCAAGAGATTCGACATTTTGAGTCTGCCACTGTGAGTTTGCCGCCTTGTCACGGCTCTGAGCGAAACGATGTATCTGCCGTTTCCGAGGAATGCCGCATTAATATAAAATGACAACAAATTTGGGTGGCGGAGCGTATTTCATTTGCGGATGAAGGCAGAGACGACAGAAAAGAAAAAACCTCTATCGGCGGATTGGCTTGTCCAGGGCGTTCTGACAAAGATCGGAGACGCACTTGACCGCTTAACAGGGCGCGGGTGGAAGCCCTCGAGCACTCTTGCGACAAGCGAACTTTCCGAGCGTCTGAAGAGTTTGGTCGATGCTGAGGCACGCGTCGAGGATGACAACCGAAAGTTTATTCCGCATTTTATCGCCCTCAAGATGCAGTGGGACAAGTTCTCAACCGACTCTGAATCGGCGCTGAAAAAGCTTGAACACGAACTGTTGACCGCGCTCGTCGATCATATAAATGACCGCCGGTATTACACTTACGGCCCGATCTCGCTAACGGTCAAGCCTGATTATTTCACGACCGGTATAAAGTTATTCGCAAGTTTTGACAAGGCCGCTGAGAATGACCACGAAGGAATCGCCGACGTAACGCTTCCAGGCCTTAAGGTGGAAGTGCCCGAGAACGCGTTCCCGCCGGAAGCTTCGCCCGCCGAAGCGAAGGCCTGCTTTCGTTTTGAGATCGGCGGGAAGCCATTCGAGCGCGTGGTCGAGATGAAAGCGGGGGATCGGCGGTCTGTTGGCCGGACCAAGGAGAATGATCTCGCATTGGATGACGACAGTGTATCAAAGCTGCACGCGTCGCTGCTTTTTAACCGTGACGGTGAACTGGTCGTGGCCGATACAGGCTCGACCAACGGAACATTCGTTGACGGCGAACGTATCGCATACGGCAAGGCAATTCCCGTCCGGCCAGGTCAAAAGCTGCGGTTCGGAAGCATCGATGTCGCGATCGAGGTGATCAAGCGACCTGCTCCCGAACCGCCGGTTGAACCTGACGAGACCCCGCAGGCTGCAAAAACGGTTCGTATAGGTGAGTTCGAGTTTTCACAGAAATTAATGCCGCTCGGCGAGAAGCCGAATGCGGCCCCGACCTTGCCGAGCATCCCGATGCCGGAATCGCGAATTCTAAAGCCGCTGCTTGATAATGGAAACGCATCTAACAGTGAAGGGTCAGAGGAAACCCGAAAGGACGAGACATCAAGCGATACATGAGGTTAGGTTCGCTAATTCAAATTGATTGGACCAATTGGCGGCCCGAACACCTGTTCGGCGGCCAGGTATTGGAACGGACACCCGCAGGACTGAGCATCATCTTCATTATTGGTGTCGGTATTCTGCTTGGATTTCTATGCATCTCTTTCTTCGATAATTTCAGCCGGCCCAAATTTCTGTTTGAGCGTGACCTTCCGCGCGAGGTGGCACGCAGGCTTACACAGACGATCGCGAACCGAAGCATCCGCGTATGGCAGTTTGTCT